>JBDSHL010000030.1:0-2963 GCA_039918515.1 Saprospiraceae bacterium
CTTACCAGAGGATTTTTCATTCAACCATTCACCCAGATATTTGTCACCATTCTTATAGACCATGGAGCCATATCCTGTTATTCTGTCATTGAGAAATTTACCTGAATAATTATCTCCATTTTTGTAGACCAATTTGCCATCTCCATGTTTTTGATTCTTTAGCCAATAGCCTATGTATTTATTGCCATTCGCATAGAAATAGATTCCTCTACCGGTCATCCAACCATTCTCAAACTCACCTGTATATCTACTTTTATTGGGATAAACCAGAGTCCCGAAGCCATTCTCACAATTACCTCTGAAACAAGTCTGCCCCTCCGCTTGAACGAAGAGGAAAAGAAGTGCACAAATAACCATAAATCTGTTCATAAGCTTTTACATTGAATTAAGTCTTTCGATAGGCCTAATTTTTGCAAATGTATTAGTTTTTTATTTAATATGTTGCATTAAATTAGGTAAAATTCGTTATTGTCAAAAAAAGCTCGAATAGGCGAAGTGTATTTAAAATTGTTAGTAAATTCATAACATCATGTATTAGATATTTATTATGTGTCAACTCTCTTATATTTGCATATAAATTATATTTATGAACAAAATAACACTTTTATTAGTCCTTGCAGCCAGCTTCACAGCTTGTAAGAACGATAAAACTGCAACAGTAATACCTAATTCAAATTCGGCATTTCAGGTTTTTGGTGACAGTGTTTTGACTGTTGAAGCCATTTCTGTAAAAGATGCTACGGAAGTCCTCAAAACGCATGATAGTATATTCTGTACGATTACGGGTTATGTTACCGGAGTCTGTCAAGTTAAAGGTTGTTGGATGATGTTGAGTCAAACAGAGAAAGACAGTTCAGGATTTTTTGTAAAATTTAAAGATTATGCTTTCTTCGTACCTAAAGATATTAGTGGGAGGAAAGTTACCGTTAAAGGTGTGGCATATAAGCAAGTTACTTCCGTTGAAGAACTCAGGCATTATGCTGAAGATGAAGGAAAATCCAAGTTAGAAATTGATGCCATAGTAGATCCACGGGAAGAATTAAAATTCATGGCACAAGGAGTACTTTTAAAAAATGATCAGCTTTAAAAATAATTTAATATGATGACCTCTTCCAACATACTAGAAATACTAGGAGACAAAGCAAGTTATTATCTGGATCACCAATGTAAAACAATAGATAAATCAATACTTCATTTGCCTTCTTCAAGTATAATAAATGATATTTGGAAAGACTCTAATCGCAGCAATCAAACGCTAAGAAGTCTTCAAAGTATATTCCAAAACGGTAGATTACAAAATTCAGGTTATGTCTCGATTCTACCTGTTGATCAAGGTGTAGAACATAGTGCTGGTGCATCCTTTTCGCCTAACCCCAAGTATTTCGATCCAGAAAATATTATTCAATTAGCTATTGAAGGAGGTTGCAATGCGGTTGCTTCTACTTTTGGAGTTCTTGGTCAGATGTCAAGAAAATATGCACATAGAATTCCAATGATCGTAAAAATCAATCACAACGAATTACTGACCTATCCTAATAAAGCAGATCAAATTTTATTTGGTACAGTTCAGGATGCATGGAATATGGGTGCTATTGGCGTAGGTGCTACTATTTATTTTGGATCGGAAGAATCCGGCAGACAAATTGTTGAAATTGCAGAAGCATTTGAACATGCACATGAATTAGGGATGTGTACAGTTTTGTGGTGTTATGTTAGAAATTCTGCATTCAAGATATCTGGAGTAGATTATAATTCGTCATCTGATCTAACAGGTCAGGCTAATCATCTCGGAGTAACTATTCAAGCAGATATCATCAAACAAAAACTACCGACAAACAATGGAGGATATCAGGCTTTAAATATGGGCAATTCTTCCTACGGAAAATTAAACCCTAAAATGTATTCTGAATTAAATTCTGATCATCCTATTGATTTGTGCAGATATCAAGTTGCTAATTGTTACATGGGTCGAGTCGGATTAATTAATTCTGGTGGTGAATCAAAAGGAACTACTGATCTTCAAGAAGCTGTTACAACTGCAGTTATAAACAAGCGCGCTGGAGGAATGGGCTTAATATCTGGAAGAAAAGCTTTTCAAAAACCAATGACAGAAGGTATTCAGTTATTAAATGCTATTCAAGATGTATATCTGGATAATAGTATTACAGTTGCTTAAGATTTACTAATTGTTAAATTTCTAATTGATCACTGAATTATTGGTACTTTAATTTATTCGTCTTCACTATTGATTTTACTCATTGATTACACTAAGCAAACCAGTAGAATATACTAAATTGATCATAACAAAATATAATTTCCTTTCTATTAAAATATCGTTTTGAAGAATTTACAACGAAGATTAATAAAATGATGAAGAAAGTAGTTGTAGATATATACAAAATAAACAACTTGTATTCTGGATTGGGTCAATTTTCAAATAACTATAAGCATGAACTTATTATTCAATCGAAAGATAAATTTGATTTACAATTTCTTGTTCCAAAAAGTATTTATAAAACGAATAAAAATAAGGCAAATTTAATCCAAGCAAATTTCCTGTATCGCTACTTGCCAAGCTTTACAACTAAAGTTGATTTATGGCATAGTATTCATCAATTTCATTCTCATTGGCCACATCCAAATTCGCCCCTACTTTTAACAACGCATGATCTTAATTTTCTAATTGAAAAAACTCCAATTAAGGCTAAAGCTTATTTAAAAAAGCTACAATCAAATGTAGATAGAGCAAATGCTTTAACAGCTATTTCGGATTTTACGAAACAAACAATGGAATCCCATTTAGATCTTAAAGGAAAAAAAATAATTAAGATTTATAATGGTGTACAATTCCTTAATTCTGAATTTGAAAGTCGACCAAATTCTGTCAACAATAAAAAATTCTTTTTTGGCTTAAGTGTGTTTAAAGAAAAAAAGAATTTCCATACTTTAATTCCATTAATGAA
>JBDSHL010000031.1:0-1718 GCA_039918515.1 Saprospiraceae bacterium
AAGGCACCTAAAATGTTGGTGCGAGTTGAAAATTGAATAGATGAGCAGGAAAGGCGAATTCCTGAACAGGGTTTATTTCATCATGATTGGTTTTCTGATGGTTGCATTAGCACTCATCGCCCAAGCATTTCGAATAAGTCAATTACAAGGTGAGCAGTGGCGTTCTAAAGGCAAAGAACTTTACTACAAGCCGATTGATATTGAAGCTGAAAGAGGAAAAATACTTTCAGATGATGGAAGTCCCTTAGCAATTTCGCTGCCGTTCTTTGACATACATATGGATACCAAAGCAAGGGGTCTGACAACAGAAATCTTCAAAAGCAAGGTAGATTCATTAGCTTATTTCTTGTCAGCTGATGTATATGAAAATTCTTCAGTAGAAGAAGTAAGAAAGATTTTGGTAAAAGCAAGGCAAAATGGAAATCGTTATTTATTGATCAAAAAATCTGCGGATTACCAGATGCTTCAAAGAATAAAAAATTTTCCAATATTTAGATTTGGCCAAAATAAAGGAGGTCTGATTATTGATCGAAATGACAGACGAGAAAAGCCATTTAAAATTCTTGCAAGCAGAACCATTGGATTAATTAGAGAAAATGCACAATCAATTGGAATAGAAAATCGCTACAATGAGTTATTAAAAGGTGAAACTGGTCAACGACTTATGAAAAAGGTTGGACCTGATATTTACCTGCCCGTAGATGATGTAAATGAAATCGAACCCAAGCGTGGAAAAGATATTGTTACAACCATAAACATGGATATTCAAGAAGTTGCAGAAAATGCTTTATACGAAAGTTTGGTTGAACATCATGCTGAAAAAGCATGCGCTATTGTGATGGAAGTTAAAACAGGCGCCATAAAAGCGATTGCAAATCTTGGATTTGATGAACAAGGAAATATAGGAGAAAATTTTAATTTAGCTATTGGCAATTCAACAGAACCAGGATCTACTTTAAAGTTGGCTTCAGTTGCAGCAATGTTGGAAGAAAATAAGGTAAATATTCATACACCAGTTAATTTGAATGGCGGATCATTTACTTATTACAATAGAAAAATGAAGGATTCCGAACTTCATGGAATAGGAATCACAGATCTTCAATACGCATTTATTAAATCTTCTAATGTTGGGATTTCTAGACTTGCCAATGATGTCTTTAGTTCCTATGAAGAACAGAAAAGATTTGCTTCATATTACCAAAAATTTGGGTTAAATGAAAAAACAAGAATTGATATTGAAGGAGAGCCGATGCCTATTGTTAAGCACCCAGTAAAAGATAAAGATACCTGGTATGGTACAACAGTTCCTTGGATGAGTGTAGGATATGAATTGCAATTAACGCCTTTACAAATATTGAATTTTTATAATGCAATTGCGAATAATGGAAGACTAATGAAGCCTTATATACTTGCATCTGTTTTGGACAATGAAATTGAGATAATAAAAACAGAACCAAAAATATTAAGAGATAGCATAATGAGCACCAATACGCTTCTACAATTAAGAGCATTACTTAAAGACGTTGTTGATAATGGAACAGCATCTACAATAAAATCTGAACAATATTCTATCTCTGGAAAAACGGGAACTGCAGTTACGAATTATCATATAGTTGGTGCAGACAAGAAAGAATTTCAAGCTTCCTTCTGTGGATTTTTTCCAAGTGAAGAACCCATATATAGTTGTATAGTAGTAGTGTATAATCCAGAAATTGGTT
>JBDSHL010000032.1:0-2151 GCA_039918515.1 Saprospiraceae bacterium
ACTTCCCCAGGCAAGACACCAGCACCCCAACCCGCAAAAGTTATTCTTCCGTCGGGAAAAACTTCTAAATCATTAAAAGTTTCAGTTGAAGTCCCCCCAATATAAGTTCCCCAACTCATTATATTAAGATTGGAAAATTTGCATAAATACATATCCTGAACTCCTCCAAAAGTAATATCGTAAGCAGCGGCATCCGGAAGATAATTTGGAGTTGTTGTTGGAAGAGCAGCAGCGGGAGTAAATCCTAAAACATAAGTAGAGTCGGATAAGGCCTGTATAGAATTTACACCTAAATTTTCACCTTCATTTCCAGAGCTTCCCAAATAGGTTGCATAAACCAAAGTATCTAAGGCTTTATTAAATACTGCTAGATAAGAATCATTACCATTACGAGTATTATCAAAAGCATTGGCTGTTATAGGAATGCTATCATTCGTGTACCCACCAATAAATACTCTATTTTGTGAAAGACTTAAGGAATGTGCTTCTCCTTCATTTCTTGGATTTGAATTAGAAATAGTTGTTCTCCCATATAAAGTTAAATCAACAAGATCACCACCAGTACTGTTAATTCGATACACTATAGAAACCCAGCCGTTCACATTTGATCCTCCATTCAATCCTGTTATAATATTGCGATATCCATTTGCATCATATGGAGCTGCATTGGTAGGAATATTCAGATTACATGCTCCAGCTGCATATAAAATACTGGTAAGAGTGTCCAGTTGAATAGCAAATAAATATTGATCAAAAATAGCTGCACCTCCTCCATCACCATTTAAGCCATTACCGTCCATAAAACTACCCCACAATAATGTAGGGTCAATGATTAAAGGATAAAAAGGATCTATTGCAGTTTCGGGTTTAAAACTTATTGCATTGCCATCTTGAACAAAGTTTAATTTGTTTAAGACTTTACCTTGATCAGTAAGTTGATAAGATTCAGGTATATGAAGTTGCAATTCGTTCTCCCGAAGGCCAATTTTCAAAGAACCATCAGGTTTTATAATTAAAGAATCCTGACCTTCGAATTCCAATTTAATTTGATTGTAATCTGCATGTGGTTTTACTATCCAGTCAAATTCAAGTGAACCATCCTCAGTGCTATATAGTCTTAAGTCAATTCCTTTATAAATATCTTCTAATGTTAAATCTTTAGATGCTTGTACTCCAGAAACCCATTTAGTGCTGTCCAGGTCAGTGAAATAATTATACTTTGTTCTGAAATGATCTCCAAGGTTAAGCTTAGAATTTAAGTTTGCGCCATTAAAATTAATTGAAAAAGTATGTTGTCCAGTTAATGAATTTTCATCTTCTAGAAAATTATGTTTAACAGTCTTATAATAATTGGCTACAAAAACAAGTTTATTTTTTTCGATATAAACTGAACCATTTTTGCCAGCAAAATAATAGAGGACTTCTTTTTTAGCAATCTGTCCTTTATTTTCCATAAATCGAATTGTATTGCCATTTGCTTTTAAGCTTTCTGTCACCTGCTTTTTCAATTCAGGATCTAAACTGGTTTGTGCATTGTTAGAATTTAAGCAAACAAAAAGGCTAAATAAAGTTATAAGTAAAAGCTTGTAATTCATGGATAAAAGATCTTTAAAAATATACGAAATTGAAGTCAAAGTATTTTTTTGGTTTGGAATTTTAGAATGGAGAGAGGTATACATACTTAGACTCTTAAAAAGATTAAAGGAATGATATGAGGATTTGTACTGAATGTTTTTCATAAGCAAAGTAATTTATTATTGCTGACTGAGCATAGCTTGGTTAACAATAGAGGTAAATGAAATTTGATAAGTCGGGAGATTGCAGATTTGAATATAGGAAATGAAAAAAAGTAAAACAATAACCTAATGACTAATAGGTTTAAGTCAGTTAAATTACTTCTAGGGTCAAACCCTAATCCAGATTTAGACATTTTCTCTAACACAAGTTGGTGTGCAGCGGTCTACGATAAAAACCATCGTTTAAATACATTCGAATTTCTATCTAATAGAGGCTACTACTTGTCCAAAGATACAATGACACAGTTGATTTATATATAGGAAGATTAAATATTTTTTATTCTTTAATATGTATATTTAAATTATATTATTTACTAATATGTAAATATGGAGATTTACATAACTTACGCATAGG
>JBDSHL010000033.1:0-4734 GCA_039918515.1 Saprospiraceae bacterium
AGATTATTTTGGCTGTTA
Source organism: Saprospiraceae bacterium (assembly GCA_039918515.1). Taxonomy (GTDB): domain Bacteria; phylum Bacteroidota; class Bacteroidia; order Chitinophagales; family Saprospiraceae; genus Vicinibacter. Next base: position 19 of record JBDSHL010000033.1, read on the forward strand.
ATTATAAATAATATGAATAAAGTATGGGTCAATTTATTGTTTAAATAAAAATTTTTGGTAAGAGCTATTTTCTGTTTTTATATTCAAAAAATACATTCCAGCGGAAAGAGAGTAATTATTCAAATTCAGTTTGTAGATTGCTGAAGAAATTATTTTTTGTTCAATCACTTTCATTCCAGTAACATCAGTCACTGACAATTGGGTTATTTTAGAATCATTAAGCCCCGAAATAGTTATTACATCAGCGGCAGGATTTGGAAATATTTTTATACTTTCAGTATTAAAATTACTAACGTCAGTTGACTGAAATGGAAAAAGGGTTATCACTTTGATATAAGTAGTGTCCCCAGATAAGGCATGATCATGGTTAGCTACTAAAGTTGAAATATAAAACTTGATCTTACCCACATTTGTTGGAGGTGCTGTCCAGGTATAGTCCCAAGAAATTCTATCCACCGAATCTGCTCCACAAGAGGTATTACTAATATAGTTTCTTCCCCCTGATGAAAATTTTCTTGTAGTTACAGAATTAATTATTGTGTAAGTACCTTTTGACTTATTAAGTGTATCTAAACTTGTACTAACAAATCCATATTTGTCATGACCTTTTCGTTGAATGCCAACATGAATTAAATAACTTGTTCCTGGTTTATAAGTAGAATCTTTACCATCCAATTCAAAGGTTAAATTTACTTTATCGGGATTTACAGGTCCAGAATGACATCCAGTGCAATTTGTTTCCCCTGGAGCACCGCTATGGTCACCAACAACAGGGCTATCACATCGTGATGGTATTTCATTTGTACTATTGGTAAATAGATTGAAAGCCATTGATGCTAGACATAATGTAAATATTATATTTGTCTTCATTGCTTTATAAATGTTTTATAAATTAATGAGTTGTTAATATTTGCTTTTAATAAATACATGCCTTTCGACAAAGTTGAGGTGTTTATATGGACTATGTTTTGATTCAAACTGAATTCAGTAAATACTTCGTTGCCTAACATATCTATAAGATTTATATTTTTAAATACACATTGTCTATCCTGCAAATGGAAATACATTGACCCCGACATTGACAAACCATTGCTAATAATAGAACAATCATTACAAAAACTTTCATTTGCAACAATTTTTTACAAAAATTATTCTAAATATCTTTTTTACAGTTAAAATTATTCCATCCTTAATCTTTCCCATAAGACTTTACTAATTGCATTTTTAAATAGTCCACTACTTTACTGAATGGATTTACCCCACTATAATCTAAAGAAATACTTTCTCGAAGATTGGAGTTTGAATTAATATCATAAAATATTCTTCTTCCATCAAGTGATTCAGCATATTCAACACTAACAATATGATGTCCGCTCGCTTTTGCAATTACTTTTGCTTCATTTATGGCTTCTTTTGGAATTTCTTTGTAAGAGAAAAATTCAGGTGGCCGCGTTAATAGTATTTCACATATACCTGCTTCATCATTTTCAGGATTACATAAAACCGATGGACATAGATTAAAGGTTCCATTAGTAACAACTCGCATTGCGTATAATAATTCATCACCTATAAATTCTACTCTAACAATTCCAAATGCATTATCATAATCAATCAGTTCTTGTAATAAAAATAAATTGTCTGGAAACCATAAATCAGGATTGGCATTAAATATTTCCTCAATTTCGTCCATTGAATTTACTTTATACATTCGTGATCCACTTCCTCCTTGTTCTGGTTTAAGTATTTGCGGAAATTTTATTTCATTAATATATTTTTTCAATGCTTCTACACTATTAAATACATACGATTTTGGAAAGTCTATTCCTATAGTTTGTAATAGATTCATTTGAGAACTTTTACTCAATTCCAGTTTCATTGACTTGGACCCATTTAATACCAAACTATTTTTAGATTCCAAATAAACGCAAAGAGAATAAGCGAAAGGAATTGCCCTTTGATTCCCCCTATTGTATGCACTGGGACTTACTAAATTATAATATAACCGCGACGCTGGCTTGTCATTGAATGAAAATGAGCCTTGTTTCAAATCAATTTTTTCAAAAGAAACTTCACTTCTTGCTAATTCGTCAAACAAAGGTTGATGCCAATTAGGATGTTCATAAATTAAACCAATATCATATTTTATTTTATTCATTATTTCCATTATTATTATTAACTTGATTTCTAAGTGCAAAAAAAGTAGATACAATCTAACTCAAAAAGTGATACTTAGATTTGCTAATGCAAGTTTAAACCGTTATATACTTTCAATCGATTGTCATTGAGTACTAATCATAATACATGGTAACATCTATTCTTTTCATTTAACCTATTTGATAAATATTTTTAAATTATTGTAAAAAGTTAAAGCCGAATAATATTATTAAAGTCAGCAAATTAACAACAGTAAAAATCAAATACGGAAAACACTATTGAGTAAATAAATGGATTGTTTTTTGCCGTTTGGAGGATGGTAATTACGATCTAAGGTGTTTAATTTAATTGCAAATGGCAGATTAAGGCATTCAGGAAGTTGTATAGAAGATTGAAACTCAAAGTTATAACTAAAATTAATAGAGTATTCAGCAGTCTTTTGATGGGAATATTTACTGCAGATCGTGTATGATTTTGTTTTGCAGCAATTTTTTTTCATTTTTTTACTGCCGCAAGGACATTTTACTGAACCATAAAAATTGGTACTAACAGAAGTCAATTTACCACCACAATAATGTTCCTTTACTGTAATACCAACAACGGGATTCAGGTAAAGGAACACTAACAATATGGCGGTTACTCTTTTCATTTTATTCTTTAATTAAACGAATAGATTGTGAATTTGTTGCAGTTGACAATTTGAGAAAGTAAATTCCCTGTCTCAAATCTTGATTATTGATATTAATAGCAAATGATCTTGAATTTTGTAGAACTATAGGGATCTTAATTAACTCTCCGAATGCGTTATATAAGTTGACAGATAAAACTTCATTCGATGAATTTCCATTTATTGACCACTCATGCTTTGATGGATTCGGGTATGCATTAAGATTAATTATACTTTTTAAAGTTTCATTTGCACCTAATACCATCACTTTGTCATTCTCAATCATCATTACTTTTTTATTCAATTTGTCTGCAAAGTATATTTGACCATCTGGCCCTACTTTCACTCCCATAATGTTCGGATTAGCAGTGTAACTCAATTTTATCCTTCCCACTTCACTGTAATTATCAATAATGTTGTAAAGGATAATTTCTTTAGTTGCATTATCTGTAACAATCAAACGATCACCATAAATATCTATACCAACCGGACTTGTTAGTCCAGTAGTAATAATGTCCTTAATATCCAAGCCAGTAAATTCATCATAAGCTGCTAAGGGTTCATTATTTATTTTATTAAGTGGACCTTGATAACTACCCGTTGTAATATCGACTCTAAAGACCCGTTTTCCAACAGGATCGCAACCATATAGATATTTTCTTTCTTGATCAATTATTATATGACTTGGTAGCGTGGAATGCTTTGTAAAATTAAATTCATTATAAACTTGTACACTTGCAGCACTATGATCAGATCCTCCTGCTTCATGTGTTGCCACATAATCATATCTTTTAAGATTTCCTTCATAACCATCCAATACCCAATAGACCAAATCTTTTTCAAATGCAATTCCTTTAGAATATGGGCTTTGATGGACCATATCTAAATGACTGCCATTATATTGAGAAGATGAAGGGTTTCCAACTACTCCGTAAATACTTAAGTCACTAGGCCAAAGTGTAGGACCAGTATATCTACCTGTACTGTGATTTGCATCTAGGATGTCAGCACTTGTTGCCCATAAAGAATCTCCAAATGCTAAGGCACTTGCCATAGACATAAAATGCCAAGAGTTTCCGTCCTTTACATACTTAAATGTTCTTGTGCTTTTATTTGCATTTGATACAATAACCGTTGAACCTCCAGTGCTCACAGTTCCTTGGTTCAATATCCAAAGTTCAAAAGTCCGTTTATTTTGATCAGGATAAAAATCAATATCCACTGGACTTGAAAGTGAATTAGCTGCATTTGCCACAACAACAAACTTGTTACTGTCGGCATTAAAAATATATGCATCAAGGCTTTGTTGCGAATAAATATCTTGACAAAAGGCTATGACAAGAATGATAAAAGTCATGATTTTGGTTTGATTTTGCATTGTAAGTTGATTTTATTTTTTAAATATTATGTCCATATGTGGCAATATAACTTTGGAATATTAATTCAATAGGATTTTAAAAGGGAGATTTAAAAGCAAGATTATTAACAAACTTAGAATCTGTTAAAGTCTTTAGAAATGAAATCAAATCAGATTTATCCTGAGCATTTAATTTAAGACCCCCAGGTTGTAAATTGTATTGAAGCAAATCTTGAACAGTTACAGAATTTTTTAGACCAGTATTATAATGATCAACAACTTCCTCAAGCGTCTTAAATCTCCCATCATGCATATAGGGTGCAGTTAATGCAACATTTCGCAAAGTAGGAACCTTGAATTTTGCTTTTTGCGAAGGATCTCCTGTTACTTTTTGACGCCCAATATCAGTTTGTTCGCTATCTGAATCAAGACCATTATTCATATAATCATCATTGGTAAAATTGAATCCACCATGACAATGAAAGCATTCAGCTCCTTTAACTAAACCAGTTCTGTCGAACTCAGTAAAAAATATATT
>JBDSHL010000034.1:0-2636 GCA_039918515.1 Saprospiraceae bacterium
AAAACTATGGATTATTTTATTCTGGCAGCAGCAGTAGCTGATTTTCAGGTCGAACAATACTCCATAGATAAGATTAAGAAAAAAGATATGCCAGCAGAAATTAAATTAAAGCCTACTATTGACATTGCTAATTTTCTTGGTGAATATAAAACAGAAAAACAGAAAATGGTAGGATTTGCCCTTGAGACCAATGACGTCCAGGAGAATGCTAGACTTAAGTTAGATAAGAAAAATATGAATATGATCGTTATTAATAGTCCTCTAGAGGAAGGTTCTGCTTTTGGATTCGAAACCAATAGGATAGATATTTTGAAAAGAAATGGAGAATATCTATCTTTCGAACTTAAAACCAAAAAAGAACTGGCTGTGAATATTATTGATGAAATGTTGAAATTATAATAAAGATGTTGAGCACTTTTAAAAATATTGTTTTGGTTTTTACCATTGGTTTAAGTCTATCTGACGATATTCTCTGTCAGGAATTAGATTTAAGTGTAGTAGTTGTTGGTCCTACCTCAGCAAGTTCTACAGATAAATCAGTTTTTCCACTTATGGAAAAAGCTATTAAAGAATTAGCTAATAATCAAAAATGGACAACAGATCATTTTGATCCCAATGAAAGGATAAAATGTAAGATGCAGTTGAGTGTGAGATCAGATAACGGCAATGGCAATTTTAAATGCGACTTATTAATTGATGCATCTAGACCTGTATTTGGATCAGCCTATGAGACTTCATTATTTGTTGTAAATGAAAAGGATATTCCAATATCTTTTGAGGGCTATAAGCCACTTGAAAATAACAAAGAAACCTACACCGATAATTTAAGCGCACTTATTACTTTTTATGCTTATTATATTCTTGCTATGGACTACGATAGCTTTAGCTTGGAAGGAGGAGATACCTATATCAATATTTTACAGAACATGTTGGCTTCATTGCCTGGTAATGCTAAAGGTTTCGACGAAAGTTGGTCTTCAAGTAGCAATAAAAAAAATAGTCGTTTCTTTCTTCTTGAAAATTTAACAAACATAAGAATGAAGCCATTTCGCAGAGCAAATTACGAATACCACAGAATATGTTTAGATAATATTGCAAAATCTCCAGAATCAGCAAGATCACAAATGATTTCATCATTGGAAGCAATAGCAGCAACAGATGTGACTTATCCTAATTCATTTTTGTTACAATCATTTCTTAGTGCTAAGCGTATAGAAATAATAGAAATTTTTAAAGGTGGTACTATGGATGAAAAAAACAAAGTAATAAATACAATGAGTACGGTAGATCCTTCCAATACCACTGCTTACAATTCAATAAAATCATAAATTTACAACACCATATATTTCTAAACTATGAAGAAAAGAAGAATAGCAATTTTTGCATCAGGAGAAGGCTCTAATGCATTACAACTGATTAACTATTTCAAAGACAATAACCATATTTCCATAGAACTGATTATTGCAAATTCTACAAAGGCCGGCGTAATTAAAATAGCCGAAAAAAATGGCATACAGTATTCTGTAATTAATAGATCATTACTTACCAACAATAGTTATATGACTTCCTTATTGAATCTTTATGATATTGACTTTATTGTTCTTGCTGGTTTTCTGCTTTTGATGCCACCTTTTCTAGTGAAAGTATATGATCAACGAATGATTAATATGCATCCTGCATTATTGCCCAAACATGGAGGTAAGGGAATGTTTGGATTAAATGTTCACCAGTCAGTGATAAGTTCAGGTGATACTGAGACAGGAGTTACGATTCATTATGTGAATGAAAGTTATGACAAAGGCAAGGTATTGTATCAGGAAAAAATAAAAGTAGATAGAAGAGATACTGCAGAAAAATTATTAAAACGCGTTCAAGAAATTGAACATCGTGTTCTTCCAGAATGGACAGAAAAACTCATCGATCAGATGAGTTATTATTAATTTTTCGTAAAATCTGAACTTAATTTATGAATTCTGTCATTAGATGACACAAATTTTTTAACTATAGAATACTTATTAAAAAAATTAACGCTAATCATATATGGTGTGAATACTATGTTAGATTCTATTAGCACAAATTTTCTAATTGACTTCATTCTTTGATTATTCAGCGCATTAGATAATATATAGGCTAAATTAATTTCACTGGATATTACTTTCCTTTAAAAATCGCGCCTAGTATCTTACCAAATAATCCACCACCTTGTTGTTGTTGATCTTGTTGTTGCGTTGGATTATTTCCAGACATTACGCCTCCTAAGACGGAACCGATTAAATCACCAAATCCGCCCTCTTGAGCTGATTTTACTGATCCCATTAAAATACGGGCAAGATCAAATCCTCCAGATCCTGTATTGGAATTCCCAGATTGATTGGTATGAGCGCTGCGCAGCTTGCCAATAAGACCCATTACAATAGGAGCAAGAATCGGCATAAGCTTCATAATCTGACTCAGATTAAGACCTGAAGAACTACTTACCTTTTGTGCAACTTGGTCTTGCTTATTGCCAAAAATATGTCCTAATATTCCCAATCCATCAGTGGCTGGAGTACTTGGTTGTGACATTCCAGAAAGCATTCCAAAAATATCATTTAATGCAGATCCATCATGATCTCTATCCAATGCCGAGTTTAATG
>JBDSHL010000035.1:0-5051 GCA_039918515.1 Saprospiraceae bacterium
GCGGAATCGGACCTGCGACACCTGCTCCGCTATTGCGGACGGTTTTGACAATTTTCTCAGTGCTTTTGTCCACAAGATTGTGGTCGTAAGAACGAAGTTTTATCCGAATTTTTTGATTCATGCCTTATTATTTAATTCTATTTTAAACTTTTACTGTTCCTTTAGCCTTAGCAATTACCTCTTCAGCAATTTGCTTAGGTACAGGAGAATAATGAGAGAATTCCATAGTAGAACTTGCTCTACCTGATGTAATTGTTCTCAATTGTGTAACATATCCAAACATTTCTGAAAGGGGAACGTCCGCTTGTATGGCTACTGCTCCACCCATTCTAGCTTCTTGACCTTTAGGTAATCCTCTTCTTCTGTTCAAATCACCAATTACTGGACCAACATAATCTTCTGGAGTAATTACTTCCATTTTCATAATTGGTTCAAGAATTTGAGGTTTAGTCTTTGGAGCTGCTTCTCTAAATCCGTCTTTAGCACACAATTCGAATGCTTGTGGTTTTGAGTCAACGGGATGCATAGATCCATCGAAAACTCTAACTTTCATATGCTCAATATTGTAACCAGCAAGAATTCCTTGACCCATCATGGATTCAAATCCTTTAACTACAGAAGACATGAAAGATTTATCTATGGAGCCTCCATAAATATCCCAAACGAATTGCATTTTGGTTTTGCCAGATTTATATTCTTCCGTTTCGAAAAATTCAGGATCTGCGGGACCTAATGTGAAGGCCATATCTGCAAACAAGCCCGAACCTCCTGTCTGTTTCTTAAGTCTTTCTCTGTGTTCAACGGTAACCGTAAGGCACTCCTTGTAATTTACCTGAGGTGCTCCTTGATTACATTCTACACCGAATTCTCTTCTCAAACGATCAACGATAATTTCAAGGTGAAGCTCACCCATTCCATTAATGATCGTCTGACTTGTATTTTCGTCGGTATACACTCTGAAAGTTGGATCTTCTTCAGCAAGTTTTGCTAAAGACATACCCAATCTATCTTGATCTTTTTGCGTCTTTGGTTCTATTGCAATACTAATTACCGGTTCCGGGAATTGCATTGCTTCAAGAATGATTGGATGGTTTTCATCACAAAGGGTATCCCCTGTCTTGATATCCTTAAATCCTACTGCAGCGGCAATATCTCCTGCTTCAATCGAATCGATTGATTTACGATCATTGGCATGCATTAAAAACAAACGTGAAATTCTTTCTTTATCCGTTGAAAGTTTATCTTTTTCAGATCTTACTTTTAATACATAAGATCCAGCATCAAGTTTGCCAGAATAAACTCTTATAAATACCAATCTACCAACGAATGGATCTGTTGCTACCTTGAAAGCAAGAGCAGCAAAAGGCTCATTCACATTCGGTTTTCTAAAAACTTCCTGATCATTTTTGGGGTTGATACCTTTAACATCATCAACATCTAGTGGACATGGTAAGAAAGCACAAACAGCATCTAGAACAGCTTGTACTCCTTTATTTTTGAATGCTGATCCACACATCATTGGCACAAATTTCATGTCAATAACTGCAGCGCGGATTGCATCTATCATCTCTTGTTCGGTAATGGTCTCCGGTGCTTCAAAGAACTTCACCATTAAATTATCATCGTACTCAGCTATGTTCTCAATTAATCCTTGGCGATATTCATGAACCGTATCAATAAGATCGGCCGGGATAGGAATTTCAGTATAAGTCATTCCTTGACTTTCGTCATCCCATATCATTGCCTTATTGGTAATAAGGTCTACTACTCCTGTAAAATGTTCTTCAGCGCCTATCGGAACTTGAAGAGGAACTGCATTGGAGCCAAGCATTTTTTTGACTTGGTTGACAACCATAATGAAATCTGCTCCCTGTCGATCCATTTTATTAACGAAACCGATTCTTGGCACTTTATAAGTATCGGCAAGTCTCCAATTGGTTTCTGACTGCGGTTCTACTCCATCCACTGCACTAAATAAAAATACTAATCCATCTAAAACACGTAAAGAACGATTTACTTCAACTGTAAAATCTACGTGTCCGGGTGTATCAATGATGTTAACAACATATGTTTTGTCCTTCCAAATCCAATTGGTTTGGGTAGCTGCCGAAGTAATCGTTATTCCTCTTTCCTGCTCTTGTGCCATCCAATCCATGGTAGCAGCACCATCATGTACTTCACCAATTTTATGTGTTAGTCCAGTATAATAAAGAATTCTTTCAGTAGTAGTAGTCTTGCCTGCATCAATGTGAGCAGCAATCCCAATATTCCTTAATAATCTTAAATCTTTTGCCATTTCAGTACTATCCTCCTATGTTATGATTTAAAGTGTGCAAAAGCTCTATTAGATTCTGCCATTTTATGCGTATCTTCTTTCTTTTTAACTGCTGCACCTTCACCTTTAGCAGCGGCTATAATCTCAGATGCTAAACGATCTGCCATTCCTCTTCCAGCCCTAAGTCTGGAATATTTGATTAACCACTTTATTCCTAAAGAAATTTTTCTTGAAGGCCTAAGCTCCATAGGAATCTGAAAAGTTGCTCCTCCGATTCTTTTAGGCTTTACTTCTACTTGAGGAGTAACATTGGTCAAGGCTTTTTGCCAAACTTCATGAGGATTCTCGTTGGTTTTTGTTTCAACTTGATTCATTGCTTGATAGAAAATCTGGAAAGCTGTACTTTTCTTACCTTGCCATAGCAAGTTATTGATAAATTGAGTTACCAAGGTATCTCCAAATCTAGGATCTGGTTCAAGTATTCGTTTCTTTGGTTTATGTTTTCTCATGATTGAACTTATCTATTATTTCTTTGGCCTTTTAGTACCATATTTCGATCTTGACTGCTTTCTATTATTCACTCCAGCGGTATCTAATGCTCCTCTTACTATAGTATATCTAACTCCTGGTAAATCTTTAACTCTTCCTCCTCTAACTAAAACGATAGAGTGTTCTTGAAGGTTATGACCTTCTCCTGGAATATAACATATTACTTCCATACCATTCGTTAACCTCACCTTAGCTACTTTACGTAGAGCTGAGTTCGGTTTTTTAGGAGTAGTAGTATATACACGTGTACAAACACCTCTTTTTTGAGGATTTGCTTGCAAAGCACGAGATTTACTCTTATATACTACATCTTCTCTTCCTTTTCTGATCAATTGGTTGATAGTAGGCATATGGTTTTTTACAATTAAAAATTGCTTAAATTAAGCTTATTTCGTTAAAAATCAATACTTTATGGACATACCTATCCTATAAAGAGTCGCAAAGATATAAGATTTTACAAATTTGAAGAAAACAATTTTAGAAATTTAAGCTTAATTTTGCAGCTTAACAGCTTATTTAATAATATGGATTTATGGATAATATCCTAATTGAGTTTGCAAGTGCACAAGATGCCTCTAGTTTGCTTGAATTAGTCAATGAGCTAGCCGAGTATGAAAAAGCTGCAAATGAAGTTTCAACACAGGTCAAAGATTATGAAAATGGCCTAAATAACAACTTATTTAAAGCATTAGTGGCTAAAAGTCCTGATCATGGGATTATTGGAATGGCTCTATACTATCCAGTATTTTCCACATGGAATGGTTTGACCATCTATCTGGAAGACTTTTTAGTTAAAGAACGCTTCAGAGGAAAAGGAATTGGCAAATTATTGTTTGAACGTTGGATTGAAGAATCCAAAAAAACAGGTGCCCGTATGTTGAAGTGGCAAGTTCTCGATTGGAATGAGTCGGCAAAGAATTTTTACCTTAAATATAATACTCGTTTCTTTACAGGATGGGAGAATGGGGTTATTTACCTTTACAAGTAAAAGTGACTTTTATCAAAACCCAATCCAATAAAGATTACAAGTCAAGATTTTTAGGTCTATTAATTTTTGGTTTAATATTGGTCATTATAGGTCGAATCTATGAGACTTTGGCTCTTTATTTTTGTTTCAATCCGGCTAAGCTTTGGAAATCAGAAGCCCTTGGGCTCTTTCAAGATATTCTGTTATGCTTAGGAATATTTTCATTGCTGTTTCCACTTTACAAAAAATTGTTTACCGCTAAAGAAAAAAATAAGTTATTTATTTTTGACGTTATATTGGTTATATTGTGCATTGCACATTTAGTGATACTGGAATATTTCTTTTATCAGATGGAGCCATTAGATGTTTTTGTCTTAGGACATACTCCAAGTGAAATGGCTTTTTCATTGAATACGTCTAGCATAAGTTTTAAAAGATTATTTATTGGGTTAATTGTCACTATTCTAATCTTAATCATTGGATTATATTATTCAAAAAAATTAAATGTAAATTCATCTCGGATTCGTTCAATTCGAATCTTTGGATTTATTGGCCTGATTGTATTCTTTTTAATTGATACTTTTGGTAAAATTCCTGTTGCCAGTGATTTGATTAAATGCAAATCATATTATTTCTATGCGAACATTTTAAAGCATGGCACAAATAAAATGTTTGATCTTGACATTCCTACTTTTGCAAATAAATATCAAGAAGAATTTTCTGGTAAAGATTATATCAGTAAAGATTATCCTTTCTTACATAAATTTGAAAATGAAAATAAATTAGGCAATTATCTCAACTCCTTTGAAAGGTCTCCCAATATTATGGTGTTGATTACTGAAAGTTTGTCTGAATATTTTATTCATCCTATTCGAGGAATAGAATTTATGCCGTTTCTAGACAGTCTAAGTAAAGCCTCTCTTTATTGGCCCAATCATTTATCTGTTGGAGAGAGATCTTTTGCAGTCAATCCAGCGATTAATGCCGCAGTGCCTTATGGAGAAACTGGTTTTTCATTACTGGAAGTTTATCCTTACCATTTCTCGTTAGTCAATATTTTGAAAAAGAATAATTATTACACTTCCTTTTACTATGGACAAGGATCTTGGTTTCATAATAAAAATCATTTTTATACTTTTAACAATATCGATCGAATCATAGATAAAAATGTGTTTGATACCATTTTTGAAAAAGTCCTGGTTGGAGATGAAAAGAATTTCTGGGGATTCAATGATCTAGATTTATTCAATCAGTATTTAA
>JBDSHL010000036.1:0-6522 GCA_039918515.1 Saprospiraceae bacterium
TATTTCCATGGTCAGATAAAAATGAGGTGCGGAGAATTTGCTTTCAGAAAGTCTGTTGGCAATCGTTTGTCGCATTTGGCTTACTGCAACTTCTGTATCTCCTTCACTTTTAAATACGGGTGTTGAAATACTTGTTGTTGATTTAGCAGATGGCGAAGCGATAGATTGTTCAATATCTTTTTTGATTATTCTCCCATTCTCACCACTTCCAGCAACTGATTTAAGATCAATTCCTTTTTCTTTGGCTATGGATTTGGCTAAAGGAGATGCTTTTATTCTACTTTCTGTAGTGGTTTGAGTTTGACTAGTTGTAGCAGCTTGTGTTTCCTTGGATTTAACTTCTTCGCTCTTTCCAATTATAGGTGTAGCAACAGTTTCGGTTGGTGTTTCTTTTGATTTATCTTCTTCTGTCTTCTTTACATTTGATGGTTCAGGTGCTTTTTGTTCGAGTAGACTTTTATAATCTTCACCTTCTTTGCCAATAATGGCTATGATGCCATCCACCTCAATTTGGCCTTCTGGAACTGCTATATATAGTAATACACCTTCCTGAAAGGCTTCAAGATCCATGGTGGCCTTGTCGGTTTCTACTTCAGCTAAGATATCACCAGGTTGTACCTTGTCTCCAACTTTCTTGCTCCAGCTTCGAATAACACCAACTTTCATGGTATCACTTAATCTGGGCATTCTTATAATATCCGCCATATTTTAAAACTAAACACGTTTAAACGGCAAAAATATTCATTTATATTGATTGATTTGATGTTGTTTAAATTATTTTATAATTATCAAGTTCCCAAATTCAGAACTTTTTCTATCTTTACACGGTGAGGATCTTGTCTAAGCGTATATTGAGGGAATTTTGGGAAATAGCTACTGATACTGAAGAACAATTGTTAGGCTGGTATTTTGAGATGGAAAAAGGTAAATTTAGAACCACAAGTGATCTTCTAAATGCATTTCCAAACAGTAGATCTATTGGTTCGAATAGATATGTTTTTAAAATTAAAGGGAATCAATACAGGCTTATAGTTAAGATTAACTTTGATTTACAAGCTGTTTGGGTAAGATTCATTGGAACTCACGCGGAATATGATGAGATTGATTCTTTGTCAATTTAATAATCAAGCTTACTTATGAATTGGAAAATAATTAAAACAGAAAAAGAATATCATAAAGCAATTGTTAGGCTTGATGATATATTTGATAGTACAAAAGGTGATGTTAGCTTTGACGAAGCAGAATTATTGGTAATGCTTATTGAAAAATATGAATCAGAGACTGAGCCATCATTTAAAAACCCAGATCCAATAGATATACTTAAATATAAAATGGAAGTCAATAACATGAGAAATAAAGATTTGGCTTTAATGGTTGGAGGTAAAAGTAAAGTTTCTGAACTTTTGAACCGAAAAAGAAAGTTGACCTTGTCTATGATTAGAAAATTAAATAAAGAATTGAGGATTCCTGCAGAATTGTTGATTGGCGATTATGAACTTTCAAAATAAACCCTAAAAATTCATTTTACTTTTTTTGTTTTTGTATACTTAGTTCTTTATGCCGTTGGAACTTCTTCATTTATCTCAATGGCCTTTTCCCGATCTATCGTTTCAAGGCGGTGAATGCTGCTGACATCAATGCTTATGCTATTGTATTCCTCCATGACCCTTCCTTTGACAAGATAACAGCCTATGCCTCTGAAAGGAAAGGCTTTGAGTGCGGGAGGAAAATGCACGGTGTCCACCCAGTAGCCATCCATATCTAGAAAAGTACCAAAGCACATTCGGTCACCCTTGTGTGTGAAGGTGGTTTTGACAACAACTAGTGAAACGGCAATGCTTACGGGCTTACCTATTAGTTTCGGCAGATCTGCCGCTCGCGTATTCTCTGTAGGATGCTCTTTGAGTAATTCAAAAGGAGAGCATAGGGAAAAACCGAAAAGTTCAATTTCATCAAAGGCTTGTTCGAGTCTAGAGTTGTTAAGCGCTGGCAATTTCCATTGTTTGGTTTCTGGTGTAAACAATACTTCTCTTTGATATTGGGTTTTGCTTGGTCTCAGTAGACTATGCACTTCCCACAAAAGTTCTTTCTTGGATCTGCTCGTAAAAGAGAAAGCGCCAGCGCGAATGATGATGCGCGCTTGTTCAATACTCATAGGAACGCGCCTTATGAAGTCGGGTAAGTCAATAAATTTACCGTGATGGAGTCGCTCTTCTAATATTTTATAAATGATTTGTTCTTCCAGTTCTGCTACAAATCGGAAACCCAAATAAATTTTTCGCCCTTGTATTACACATAGTGCTTCACTTGTATTGATACAGGGAAGTTGAATTTCTGCACCCTGCATTTTGGCTTCATGCAGATAAAGACTTGGGCGATAGAAACCACCACCATTATTTAGTGTAGCCACCATATACTCAAGTGGATAATAAGCTTTGAGAAACAACGCTTGAAAACTCTCTACAGCATAACTCGCGGAATGTCCTTTAGAGAATGCGTAATTGGCAAAACTTTCAATTTGCATCCATATGTCTTCAATCAATTTGTCGGCGTATCCCTTTTTTTTGCAATTTGAAAAAAAGTTTTCTCTTACTCTTCCGAATTCATTTCGCTGTTTGAATTTCCACGACATTCCACGTCGAAGATGATCTGCTTCCGCGAGACTTAAATCTGCAAACTCATGGGCTACTCGAATCACATCTTCCTGATATACCATGACGCCATAAGTTTCATGAAGTATGTCGTATAGTTCAGGTAAAACTTCGCGTGCTTTGCGGCGCAATTCTGGATTGCGATAACGGTCAATGTATGCGCGCATCATTCCACTTCGAGAGACGCCCGGGCGAATGATGGAACTTGCCGCAACCAATCGAAGATAATCGTCTGCTTGTAGTTTGGTAAGGAGCGTGCGCATCGCGGGAGATTCAATATAGAAACATCCAATGGCATTTCCTTGTCGAAGTAAATCTTTCACGCGCGTATCGTTCTTGAATCTTTCGACGTCGTGAATGTCTATTTTTACATTTTTATTTTGTTCAATGAGTTCAATGCTGTCTTTAATTTTTCCAAGACCGCGTTGACTTAAGATGTCGAATTTAAATAAGCCAATATCTTCCGCTTCCAACATACTGAATTGTGTAGTGGGGTAACCTTTGGGTGGAAGAAAAGTCGCTGAATAATTGCTGATGGGTTCTTCGGAGATCAGTATTCCGCTGGAATGTATGCTGAGATGGTTGGGAAATCCTTTGATGAGCTCACAGTAATGGAGTACTAATTTTCCAAGTTGATCGACCTGTGGAAATCGGTCAGGGCGTTGAAGTTGATCAATTTCTTCGGCAGGAATTCCGAATACTTTTCCAAGTTCTCGTATGACCGCATCGTGTTGAAAGGTATTGTAAGATCCTAAGAGCGCAGTGCGTTGATAACCGAATCGTTCGAAGATGTAGCGCGTAATATCATCGCGATCTGTCCACGAAAAATCAATATCAAAATCTGGTGCATTGCTGCGAAATTGATTGATGAATCGCTCGAAATAAAGTTCGAGTTCAATGGGATCAACGTCTGTAATTCGAAGGAGATAAGCTACGATGCTATTGGCTCCGCTGCCGCGACCGATGTAATAATAATTTTTATGTTGTGCATAGCGTACAATATCCCAGTTGATCAGAAAGTAAGACGCAAAATTCATCTGCCCAATGATGTCGAGTTCTTTTTCTAGTCGGCGATGAACTTCGGGACTTGGATTGGGATAGCGATAGGGAAGGCCTTCTTCGCATGCCTTGCGCAGAAGTCGAAGATCGCCTGCGGAATGGGTGGTGTAATAGCGTAGGTTTTTGTTGGCGAGTTTACCGAATTCAAAGTGAATGTAGCAATCTGCTAATAAGCCTTGCGTGTTGTCGATGATCTGTGGATAATCGAGATAGGCTTCTCTCATTTCTGCAAACGAAATAATTGGTGTTGAGTGTGCTGCTTGTTGATCGGGAGAGAGTTTGCTCAACAATACATTGCAATCAATAGCGCGGAGAAGTCTATGTGCGTTGAATTGTCGTTTTCCTGCAAAAGTGGTTTCTTGCATGGCGACCCATCGTGTTTTTTGTTTCAATAATTTTGGAGAGAAAGCAAGTTTGGATAACATGCGAATGGGTATGCCCAGATATTCATTGTCGCGCAAGGGCCATCCTCCGTATGTTTCTGCAGGATAAATGATGTAGGCGTTGTGGAATTCGGGAGCTTCTTCTGCGAATTCACTTCCTGAGTGAAGATGTGCACTAAGATGTTCGTTGAGTTCTCGGAAACCGGTATTGTTGCGCGCTATGCCGACATACTGTTGACGCACACCGCCGTTTCGGAAGTCTATGCCGACAACGGGTTTCAGGCCATAGTCACGACCAAGGCGAATAGTGTCTAGGCAGGCAGAAGTGTTGTTGATATCGGTGAGGGCGAAGGTCGAATATCCTTTGTTGCGGATATCTGTAAGGAGTTCTTCCACGGAGTAGGTTCCGTAGCAGAGGGAGTAATGGGTGTGGCAGTTTAATAGCAAGTGGTAAGTAATAAGTAGTAATGACAATGCCTAAATAACGTTGACCGTTTTTATTTAAACATTTATAAAAAGTTACGAAATTTACACCCTTCCCTAATTTAGGGAAGGGTCGGGGATGGGTTTTTATTCCCTTTTTTCAATGAATTTATTAAGCCGCGGATTATTTTTGAAATTTCGTTCGCATTATTTAGCAGCATTTTTTGATCGTCAGTAATTATATAATTGAGACGATGAGCCAGATACAACATTGATTTTACTTCGCTACAAGAGCTCATGGCTATAAATAAAAATCTGGGAAAATCTGCATTGCTGTTGCGATCGAAGCCCTCTGCGATATTGTTAGAAATTGAAATTGTAGCGCGACAAATCTGATCTCTGAATCCATAGTCTTTTAGCTTTGTAAATTTGAAATAAATGTGAACAGCGAGATCTTGTGCCTTCTGCCAAGCTATTAAATCTTCAAATTTTTGTACTTTCATCTTTTACTTACTACTTACCACTTACTAATTTCTGGAAACTGATTTATTTGCAAAGTTGACTAAAATATTTAACATATGATTGCACAAAAATTTAGTAAATACAAGAAATTATATTGCCATAAATCTTGCTAAAAGTCTATAAAAAGTATTGACTAAGACATCATCAACGTAGATGGAAAAATCAAATAAAATTGAAGAGTTCCAAATTTATCAGAAAATGCTTGGTTATAAATTAAAGTATCAAATTTTATGTCCAACGGACTTTATATTCTTAGAATAAGGTTAACGGAATTCAATATGCAAATTCCTATTCAATAATCAACTAAATTTGCAATGTGATTCATTCAAAGGTCTATATATCAGTGCTAATCTTAGCTTCGTTGATTATATCTTGTCAAGAAGATAATCCTAATCCTTCCAAGTCTGACTGTGTGGTTAATGAAAATATAAGTTCCAAAGATTCAAGTAACATTTATATATACAATTCAGGTAAAGAAGAATATGGTTACGCAACGGCTATTAAGCTTAATAAGCCTTGGCGAGCATCTTCATATGCTTACGTCTATAATAATACTTTTTATATTGTATTTAGCACCTTTCTCCCACAAATTATTAATCCAGATTATAAATATGAAAAAGAATTCTTTGAAATTAAAATAACTAACATTACAAGCCCATGTCTTAAATTAGCCAATGTTTCAGATAGTTTAATGTGCAGAATACAATATGCAGCAGTAGATGATGACGCTGCTGAAAACTATTATCTAGTCCCGGATTCTCTTGATAATAATTTCATACAACTGGATACACTTAATATTGAGACTGGTAGAGTTGCCGGGAAGTTTATGTGTTCATTTGTAAAAGATTTAAAATTTAGCATTGGCAGATTAGATAATCCATACTATGTTCGTTTTTTCAACGGGGAGTTTCATTGTAAGATAAAGTAATAATGAGTTTAGTGATGAGTTATGAACTAGGAGTTTTTTTTAATGCATGAAATTGTTAGAAATTGGTTGTTATCAATTTAAAGTATCGAATTTTATGTCCAACAGAATTTATTTGCTTAGAATAAAGTCAGAGGAATTCATTATTCAAATTCCAATTTTAATATTCAATTAAATTTGTGATATGAATCAATCAAAAGTATATATTTCATTGCTTGTCTTATCTGCATTAATTTTATCTTGTCATAAAGATAATCCAAATCCTACCCAGTCTGAATGTGTGGTTAATGAATCTATTAGTTCTACGGATACTAGTTTTTATATTTATGAGTCTGGTAAAGAAGAATATGGTTACGCAACGGCCATTAAGCTTAATAAGTCTTGGAGAGCATCAGCAAGAGCTCATTATGATCAAGGTCAATTGAAGATTATATTCGAAACTTTTCTTATTTCTACAAAAGATCCCGATTTAGAACGAAAATCGGAATATTTTCCTTTAGTAATAATTGAGCAAAGAGAAGGCTGTTATGAGGTTGCAAATAACGCATTAAATTCTAAG
>JBDSHL010000037.1:0-2152 GCA_039918515.1 Saprospiraceae bacterium
TTTTAATGAAAGTATTTTAGGTTGAACAGCCATATTCATAGGATCAGATTGAATTCTTTTGAGTAAAGGAGTTACAAAATCAGATTTTATTTCTACATCAGAATTAAGAAGTAAATAATAATCAGACGAAATCTGTCCAAGTCCTTTATTATATCCTTCTGCGAATCCGTAGTTTTTCTTTAAAGTTACCCTTTTTACCTCTGGATAATGGTATTGAAGAAAACTTATACTATCATCCGTTGAAGCATTATCCACAACATATAGCTTGGCATTGGAAGGGAGAAATTTAAAGACACTAGGAAGGTATTCGCGAAGATATTTTTCACCGTTGTAATTTAGAATTACAACGGCTATGCTAGGATTAATCTTATATGCAGCATAATTCAAATGAAATCGATGTAAAACCAACTCGATCTCTAAATAATCTTTTTTAATTTGCTCAGTGAGTAATTGCAATGATTCAAATTGTTTATCTTCACGAATGAAAGAAACAATTTTAACTTCTAAGTTTTCACCATAAATATAGGAGTCAAAATCTATGAGGTGAATTTCAATAGATTGTTCGAGATTAGTTCCCAATGTTGGGCGTCTGCCAACATATAACATTGCATCATAGTCTGTATCATTATAAGTTGCTAATGCAGCATAGATTCCCGGTTGAGGAATTAATTTTTCATGATCTTGAATTTCGAGATTCGCAGTAGGGTAACCTATTCGTGATCCAACTTGTCTTCCACGAACAACTGTACCATAGATGGAGTAAGGTCTGCCTAATTGTTGAGTAGCAAATTCATAGTTATTTTCTTGAATGGCCTTTCGAATAAGACTAGAAGCAATTTTAATACTGTTTTCTTCCTTTTTGTTAATTTCGATTAATTTGAATTTGCCAACTTTAGCATATTGTTGAAGAAGTGAAAAATTGCCAATACTATTCAACCCAAATCTATGGTCGAACCCAATGACTAAGGTATGTGGTTTGAAATGCTTTATTAAAAAGTTTTCTATATACTCCTCAGGCAGTATCTGAGAGAATTCAAAATTAAAAGGTACAATGACCAAATAATCTAAATTTGTTTGAGAGAGTAATTGAATTTTTTCTTCAAGGGTACTGAGTAATTTGAATTTTTTGCCGTATTGATCTAAAATAACTTTAGGGTGAGGATCAAAAGTTATTACAATCGAATCACCTTCATTTTTGTTAGCGATACTACAGACTTGGTCTACAATTTCTTTATGCGCCTTATGAAATCCATCAAAAGCACCAATGGTTACAACTGCATCTTTGAATACAGGCAAATCATCTATTCCAAAACGAAGTACTCTCATTAGAATGGCAAAAATAACAATTTTAAGCTTAAGGATGTTTAATTGACTGCATAGGCTTATTTTTGCCCACTAGAAAAAGCATGGAAGACAAAATAGAATTAATCATTGAATTACTGGGAAAGATAATTGAACCTCAGACTGGTCAAAGCATTACGCTTCTCAAAATGGTTAGAGATCTCAAATTAGAAGCTAATAAGCTTCATATGAATATTTACCTACCTTCCGCCGAATATGCACATAAATCTTCTTTATATGGTGAAATTGAATCACTTCTAAAGGATCGTTTCCCTGAACTTGAAGCCTATGTTCACTTTGTTAATAAATCCGCATTTGCGGATGCTCCAAATCTTTTACTTCCTCAAATAAAGAATTTTGTTGCCGTTGCCTCGGGTAAAGGAGGTGTAGGAAAGTCAACAGTTACGGTGAACCTTGCCATTGCATTATCAAAGTTAGGGTTTAAGACTGGAGTTTTGGATTGTGATCTATATGGTCCATCCATTCCAACCATGTTGGGCATAAAAGATCAGAGGCCTAGAGTTCAATTGGTCAATGGCGTAAATAAATTAATTCCAATTGATAGTCAGGGTATACCTACACTTTCTCTTGGCAATATTATTGAACCTGAACAAGCTGTTGTTCTAAGAGGACCGAGATTAGCAGCCATAATTAAACAATTCTTTCAAGATGCTTTATGGCCAGAATTGGACTATTTATTGATTGACCTTCCACCAGGTACTGGTGATGTTCAATTGACTTTGGTTCAAACAGTACCTCTTACCGGAGTAATTATGGTTACTACTCCTCAGGAAGTTGCTGTCATAGATGC
>JBDSHL010000038.1:0-2316 GCA_039918515.1 Saprospiraceae bacterium
AAGATACATTGAAAACCAAAAGGAACATCATCGGAAAAAATCTTTTTTGGAAGAATACAAATTGTTTTTGAAAAAATTTGATATTGAATATGATGAAAAATACATTTTCAAAGAGCCGGAATAATCAGTGTTTCATGCTTACAGCATTTGGTTTTGGCGATGGCATTTTTTTACCGATATTTCATGCCTCACAGCATTTATCAATCCTTCTTACATAAGTGAAGCGTGATGATTTAGAATAAAGTAGTTGGAAAAAATCTATTCTTAAAGAATGCGGTACATTTTTCAGATGAGTGACATATTCCAACAATGATGAAAGGAATTATGCTGGACTAGGAATTCTGGGTGCAAGCAATAATGATACCTAAATAGTAACGAATAATCTAAATATTTTATCCTTACCTACCTTTATGAAAGGACTGCCTAGTATAACTCTGTATACAATTGAGTTTAGGGACAATTGGACTAAGAATCATTTTAATTCGTTAGCAGAGATTCCGATTTAACCCAATTTAACTTTACTAAAATTCTAAAAAATAAGGATTATTATTGAGAAAATTCTTACACAAATTGCCAAAAGTCCAAATAAAACATTATGGTTTCCATGGAATTTCCTCAACATTGGTAAGATATCCCACATATCTGGCTAAAACAAATAAGTAGTCTGAAAGTCTATTTAGGTAAACAATAATAATTTCATCTATAACCTGAAGTTTGGAGAGACTTACTACCCTTCTTTCTGCTCTTCGACATACTGTTCTGCATATATGTATTGAAGCAATTAGATGAGACCCTCCTGGAAGTACGAAATACTTTAGTTCCGGAATTACAGCATCCATCCTGTCAATAGACTTTTCAAGAGAAGATATGGAATTCTGATTTAGTTCAGGAAGCTTTAATTTTGGTTTGGATGGGTCAGTTGCGAGATGTGATCCGATAACAAATAATTCATTTTGAATAATATTTAATTGTAGAAGAATATTTGCATCGCTAATTTTTGAAATTGTCAGTCCCAAAAATGCATTTAATTCATCTACACTTCCATAAGCCTCAACGCGAATATCATCTTTTGAAACTCGCTTTCCACCGTATAAAGCGGTTGTTCCTGTATCTCCAGTTTTGGTATAAATCTTCATACAATTAATGCTCTTCTATTGTTCAATTCATCTGATTCAACAAGTCCATCTTTTAAGCGCACAATTCTTTTGGCATAAGTTGCAATTTCTGACTCATGGGTAACCAACAATATCGTATTGCCAGAATTATGTATTTGCTCTAATATTTTCATAATTTCAAGGGATGTCTTGGAGTCAAGATTGCCTGTAGGTTCATCTGCCAGAATAAGTGCAGGATTATTAACTAAGGCTCTCGCAATTGCAACTCTTTGACGTTGACCGCCTGATAGTTCATTAGGCTTATGATTCATCCGATCTTTTAAACCGACATTTATTAAGACTTGTTCTGCTTTATAAATTCTTTCTTCTTTACTTAAACCTGCATAAACCAGTGGTAGAGCGACATTTTCTAAAGTGCTCATTCTAGGAAGTAGATTAAACGTCTGAAATACAAAACCAATCTCTCGATTCCGAATTTCAGCAAGACTGGAATCATCCATTTTACTAACTTCTTCCCCATTTAACCAATAGGTTCCAGCACTTGGACTGTCAAGACATCCAACAATATTCATAAGGGTAGATTTTCCGCTTCCTGAAGGACCCATGAGAGCAACATATTCGTTTTTATCTACGCTTAAACTAATCTCCTTAATGGCCTCAATAAGCTCTTCACCCATCACATATCTCTTGGCAATCTTCTCCAGTTGGATGATTTTTTTCATACTTAATTAAACCCGAATTATGCAATAGAGTTTCGTAGTGAAAGTCAAAAGGCCAATAAAGATTAGTGCTCCCAAAGAATTTTTACCATGACTGAACGATTTCCGCAAAGCGGAATTTCTTACGACAGTAAGAAAAGTGAAGGAACTGCGTAAGCAGCATGTTCCTAAATTAACCCCCATGGTGAGGATGACTGAACGATTTCCACATAGCGGAATTTCTTACGACAGTAAGAAAAGTGAAGGAACCGCGAAAGCGGCAAGAGGAAGTGCTAAGATTTGAAGGCATTTTGGCTTGTAATAAAAAGTCTATTGCATAAAGCGGGTTAAAGTCACAAAGAAACTAAAATTAGCCAGTTAAAATTAATATTTCGATATTTGAGCATCAAACTAGAATAATTTTGGAAGATAAATTACTCCATTCTGCAAATTTAGCTCTAAAACATATAGGAATTGCTGGTAATATTGGCTCAGGAAAGACC
>JBDSHL010000039.1:0-1589 GCA_039918515.1 Saprospiraceae bacterium
AGAGGAACAATTAGAGGAATGCATATGCAATTAGATCCACATTCTGAGATTAAATTAATACGATGCCTCAAGGGAAGTGTTTATGATGTTGCGATTGATATGCGTAAGAATTCAATGACATTTTTGCAATATTTTGGAGTTGAATTGTCTGAATCCAACGCATTGTCTATGTTAATTCCGAAGGGATTTGCTCATGGGTTTCAAACGTTGGAAGATAATAGTATGATGTTGTATCAACATAGCAACACTTATAATTCGAATTCGGAATTTTCAGTTAGTTTTCTTGAACCAAGAATTAACATCAAATGGCCATTGGATGTTAGATCTATAAGTGAAAAAGATTTTAATTTGCAATATTTGGACAATAGCTTTGAAGGAATAGAAATATGAATTGCAGATTTTGTAGAAAAGAACTTATTAATGAAATGGTGGATCTTGGATTCTCTCCACCTTCTAATTCTTTTCTAGACACAATTGGGTTATTGAAAAGTGAAACCAGTTATCCATTGCGGATAATGGTCTGCGATGAATGTTTTCTAGTTCAGATAGATGAATTCGCAAGCCATGAAGATATTTTTAACGGGGATTATGTTTATTTCTCATCTTATTCAACTACATGGCTAGAACATTGTAAGAAATATTCAGAAGATATTACTTCCCAACTTAATTTAGACTCCTCTTCACTGGTTGTTGAAATTGCGAGTAACGATGGATATCTTCTTCAATATTTTAAAGAAAAAAAAATTCCAGTACTTGGAATAGAGCCAACAACGAACACTGCTGAGATAGCCATAAATAAAGGAATTGAAACCATAACGGAATTCTTTGGTGTTAATTGCGCTCATAAATTAATAGCGAGTGGAAGAAAAGCCGATCTCTTAATTGGCAATAATGTCTTAGCACACGTTCCTGATATAAATGATTTTGTGAGAGGTCTAGAAATATTACTTAAGGAGGATGGTGTGATTACCATGGAATTCCCTCACTTACTGCAACTCATTGATAAGAACCAATTTGATACGATTTATCATGAGCATTTTTCATATTTGTCGTTGCTTGTTGTTAGAAGAATTTTTGAATATCATGGCTTAACTATTTTTAATGTCGATGAAATAGCAACACATGGAGGCTCTTTAAGAATTTACGCTAAGCATAAGAATAATTTGTCGTTCTCCATTCAGATGTCAGTTGAAAATTTAATAAGAAAGGAAATGAATTTTGGATTAGATAATATAGCATCTTATAAGAATTTCCAGATAGCTGTTAATAAAGTTAAAAATGATTTTGTTTTATTTTTAATTGAACAAAAAAGGTTAAATAAAAAAGTTAGTGCATATGGAGCTGCAGCCAAAGGGAATGCTTTATTGAATTATTGTGGAGTAAGAAAGGATTTAATAAATTTTATTTCAGATGCTTCACCGCATAAACAGAATAAGTTTATACCAGGAATGCATATTCCTGTAGTAAATGAAGATAGGATTAAAGAAGAAGAACCGGATTTTGTAGTTATTTTACCCTGGAATATTAAGGAAGAAATTTCCAGACAATTGTCGTATATACATTCTTGGGGTGGACAATTTGTAGTAGCA
>JBDSHL010000040.1:0-4727 GCA_039918515.1 Saprospiraceae bacterium
ACAACCTTTGGCAATCTCCTTTATTGCGAATACACCAATTCCATGAATTTTTGAAGCTTGCAATCGAACATAGGTTTTATGGTTCAACTCATTTATTAAATGTTCATAAGAATTATTCATAAAACAAATATAGCAATTAAGGAATGATCAAAGTATTTAATTATTTTCTTGACACTATACTTAGAATTATAATAGACCAATAACCAGAGCTGTTTAAGATGACATTTTTATTTAAAAACCTGTTTATTTAATTTTTTTTATTGGGTAGTTCATTACCTAGATCTTCTTAGATTATAAAATTTAATGGATTCCCTTGGACGCTAAATAAATAAATACTCCGGAGGAGTAAAATATTTTTTGCGATGGATATAATACCGACGAGAATTATAAAATAGTCCAATAATTAATTTAAAATTTCAAATTCTATCGGTATTATACCAAAAAGTATTGGATTAACTTTAATTTCACATTGGTATAATCCATCGTTTTTAATGTTGCGAAATTGTTTTTGGCATGAATTTTTGCTATTTCTGCAAAAATCATGACAAAAACAATGACTAGCTAAATAGTTATATTTTATTTCTACAAACTTACCATACTTTTACGAGCTTTGCCTTTTCTAGTTAAGGATGACAGAAATTTTACAAAAGACAGTTCTGCTTACACCACAGCATTGGGGTTTAGGACATGTGACCAGGACTATTCCAGTAATCAGCTATTTCGTCAATAGAGGTTGGAAAGTACTTCTGGCTTCTTCAGGAGCTGGTTCAGATTTACTCAAAAAGGAATTTCCTCAACTGGCAGTATTCGAACTTCCGGATTATAACATTCTATATCCAAGCAAAAACATGTATTGGAATATGGCTATTCAGATGTATAAAATGCATCGTGCCATTATCCTTGAAAAATTTGCCATTCGACGATTATGTAAAGAACATGAAGTAGACTTACTTATCTCAGATGCCCGATTAGGAGCAGCTCAGAGCAAAGTTCCATGTGCAATTATTACACATCATTTGCATTTTCCATTAAAATTGAAATTCTTTGAATGGTGCGCAGATACTTGGATGCGTTTTTTTTATTTGCAATTTAATGAAATCTGGATTCCAGATTTTGAAAATGAGAAAAATTTGAGCGGCTCACTTTCACATCAATTCAAATCTAAAAAACATCATTATCTTGGACCACTCAGTAGATTCAAAAGATTAGATATTGAGCAGAAATTTGAAGTCTGTTTTATGCTTTCCGGTCCAGAGCCTGCACGTACTAAATTTGAAGATCTTATATTAGAACAGTTCCCTTCACTTCAATTACAGTCTGCTATACTAATAAGAGGTAAGTCAGATATTCCTTCCATTGCCAAAATCCCAAATCTGCAAATTATTTCATTGGCTACTTCAGAACAGCTGAATCATATAATGTCAGCTTCGGGAATAATAGTCTGTAGGTCAGGATATTCTACATTGTTGGATTTATCAGTAATAAGAAAGAAAGCATTATTGATTCCTACACCAGGGCAACCCGAACAAGAATACCTTGGACATGAACTACATCGAAAGAAAATATTTTATAGTATTGATCAGGATAATTTAGACTTAGCTGCACAGATCCCACTGGCTTTGGAATGTTCAGGATATACAGATTTTCAGGAAAATGAAAATTTATATTCTATTCTTGATCAACGTGTTCATGAAATTATGAAGAAAAAATAAAATTACTTTTTGCATAAAGCGGGTTTAATGCATTCGATCCCCTCGTGGACTTATTTTTAACATTACATCTGCTTCATATTCCAAAAATTCTTTCCATCGTTTCCTAACGATAACCTCATCAAAGTAATGTTCAGCGAGATCTAGAAACATTCTATAATGACCTGCTTCGGAAATCATAAAATGTCTATAAAATTCTTTAATTTCTGCTTCTTCAAGATGAAGTGAAAGGATTTTAAATCGTTCGCAACTTCTGGCTTCTACTAATGCATAAAGCAATAACTGATCGAGTAATCTTTCTTCTCGACCACCACCTTTAATGGTAAACTTCAATAATTCATTGACATAATCATCTTTTCTTTGTGGTCCAAGTTTGAGATTGCGCTTAGATAATTCTGCAATGACTAATCTGAAATGTCCCCATTCTTCAGTTACAACCGGAGCAAGTTCCTGGACTAATTTTATCTTATCTGGATAATTTTGAATTAGACTTATAAATGAACTTGTGGCTTTCTGTTCGCAGTATGCATGATCTGTAAGTATTTCTTCAATTGAATAAGAAGTCAGATTAGCCCAACGCGGATCAGTGGGAAGTTGCAGGCCTAGTGTTGTTAATTCTTTGCCTTGAGACATTGAGCTAGATTTTGAATCGTATGTAAGTCGAACAATTGATAGATTTCTGGACCTGTTGGCCAAAGGATGATTAGTTTATCAAGATCTTTTTTCGTAATTTTTTTTAAATCTGATTTTGTCAAATGGCATTGCATTTTATAAATGGTTTTACCCGTTTTAGTTTGTACATCTGGTCTTGCAGTAACCGAATTCTCCAAGTAGATAAAGTCCTGATCTAGAAAAATTAATTTCATTGGGCTGGTTTCTTCAATAATCCCATAATATTGAATAGCTTTTAAAGAATTAAAATCTAAGCGAAGTTCAAGGAAATGTTTTTTTCCTGATCGCATTAATCTTACATAGGCCTGCATATAATCTTCTTCTGAATAATGTTTGGCTATGTCGGATGGAGTATATGCAAAGAATGGAACAAACTGATTGGCGAGAACTTTTCCATCCATAGATTTTTCAAGGATACAATCATTTTTAAAAAGATAATTTTTTGCTGACTCAGCAAACTTTTGATTCTCATGCTTCTTTAGCAATTGACTATAATTGATTTTATCTTTGTCAACTTTTTCAACTAAATTTTTGATCCTTTTTAATTCGGAAAGAATTTCAATATTTGGCAGAAAACTTAGTTGATTGACTTGGGTTAGAAGAAATTGATAACTATTCAATTTGTCTTCAAATGAGCGGATATATTTGACATTAAGTGATATTTGAGATTGTTGAGTCTTTTGCTGTGATTTTTCTTGATCTTTAGAAAATAAATTTTCTTTTAATTCAGATAAGCGTTCCTTTCTGATTTTAATCATTTGGTTTTGTTGTTCAATCTTAGAATTAAGATCAGTAAGTAATTCATTTATTGAAATTGAATGTGAAACACTCCATTTAAAGTTTGATTGGATGAAGTTATTAGACTTTAAAAAAGTGTTCGTTAAAAGTATAAATACAATCAGATTAAAGAATCGAACAGAAAATGTTAAATACATAGTGATGAATCTTGTTTAATAAGGCGGGATTTAAAGACAAAAATAGGCCAATAAGCTTTAATGGATCAATATATTATAATTTTATTTAACATGTGGGAGTTAGAAAAGGTCAAAATATTCTTTCCGTCTATCTTTAAAAAGATTTGATTTCCCACTATGCTCATCTCTATATTTTGCTGTTTTTACCAATTTATAGCCAAAAATGACGTTTTGAAATGTCCCAAGAGTTGCGATTAAATTCAAATTCTAAGGGTAAAACAAGATTTTATCTGTCCGTATTTTCAAACTAAGCTTTTATTTAAAGCTTAGTTTTAGTTATTTTAAGCTTAAAAATCAATTAAATTAGGCTTTTTCACTTTTTATTTCAAATTATTAACAGATCCTAAACATTTTAAAAGGAATAATATCAGGCAATATAGTACATTTGTGCGCTCTGCTTTTACAAATATCAGAGAGTATTTATTATTTATGAACATTTTTGTTACAAAATTAGACTTCCAGACGAAAGAAGACGAATTAAGAGAAACTTTCGAAAAATATGGTGAAGTCACCTCAGTAAAAATCATTACAGACAAGATGTCCGGTCGCTCAAAAGGTTACGGATTCGTGGAAATGGCTAATGATGATGATGGAACGAATGCAATAAACGGCCTTAATGAGACGGAATTGCAAGGTAGAACCATTATTGTTAAAAAGGCAGATCCACGTGACAGTACTCCTCGCACAGGCGGTAGTGGCGGAGGCGGTTTCAGAGGCGGAAGCGGAGGAAACGGCGGTGGAAATAATACAAGAAACAGACGTTTCTAGTATTTTCCTCTACTTATAGATTTTGATTTTTAATTTCTATGAACTTAAGCTTTGAGCTTAGGTACTGGATGTTTAAGTAGTTGAATACTTAAATGTTTTATTACCTTAAATTGATAAGTTTATAACGTTCAAACCAACATTAATACAAGATCTATGTAATATTTGATTTAGCTCTAGTTAATAGAGCTAAATCTTTTTTTTTAGAAAAAGTTTTCAACACTGTTTTTGCAATGTTCAATAATTCTATTGAACTTTCGTTACATATGCTTAATAATGAGTGAAATGAAACAATACATTCAGGACAATCTTCCGCGTTTTACGGAGGAATTAATGGAATTACTTCGAATTCCGTCCGTTAGTGCAGATTCCAAACATAACGCTGACACAGCCAGATGTGCTGAAGCAGTTAAGGAGGCCTTGCTTAAAGCTGGTTGTAATAAAGTTGAAATCTGTCCAACACCAGGTCATCCTATTGTATATGGTGAAAAAATAATAGACCCCGAATTACCCACTGTCCTAACTTATGGGCATTATGACGTTCAGCCTCCTGATCCTTTGGATTTATGGACTAGTGGCCCTTTCGATCCTATTATTAAAGACAATA
>JBDSHL010000041.1:0-3398 GCA_039918515.1 Saprospiraceae bacterium
AGATCTTAAGTAATGAAAGAGATAAGTGGATTCGTTCACCAATAAATCTAGTTGGAACAAACATTACGGAATGAGCTGTCGTTGTATTCATGATTGACCAATTCTGAATTTAATCTATTTCGACCAAGGTGAGAAGATTAAATCTTTAACAGCTACCTTATCAAGCGCATGCTAATGCTAAAGCTTGACAAGTATCTACTACATCCAATCATGAATCTAAGAAGGATACGGTGTTGTAAATTATTAAAATGCAACACTTTTTACTTATTACATCGCTTATAAAAGGACTCATATTTTTTTTGCAATGAACTTGCATAGCGATTTGAATTTAATTGAAATTTTTGCTTTTTATTGAATATAGTATTCATGTAAGTTGTTAGGGTATTAATCCTAACTTTTGATGGAAATGGGCTTGGCATTTCTACATTATCTTTATTCATCAATATCCAGGATTCTAAAGACTGGCCTTTGGTTAAATCTTGTTTTAGAATGAAATAATCCATAGTATCAGAGCTTCTTTCAACCGTTCTATTTAATTTATCATCAAGAAATTTATTACCAGCAAAAGCCGATTTTTTTAAATCAACATAATCACTATCATAGAAAAAAAAGACGTTTGAAAAGCTATAAAATCGCTTCATACTTTGAATCATATAAAAATTAAAACTATCACGGTCATTTATTACCTCATTCAATAATTTCTGAACTTTTCTCTTGTACCGATCACTCCCCTTAACTAATTCAATATTGAGGGCATTCATTCGATTCCGCTCTGATTTAAGTTGAACAAGTAAGTCGCCTTTATGCAACTTAGTGATTCCTACTTTGGCTTCAATAAATCTAATACCATTTTGTGCCATTGAACAATTCATTAAAAAGATGTTAAAAGAACACACCATCCATACATTTATACAAGAGTACTTCATTACTTTGCGTTAAGTTTACCTATTATAACGAAGACAAAAGTCTTTTATTCGCATAATTTTACAAACAAATTCTTTAAGTATGTCACAATACATTGATATTGAATCACTTAATCAACAAATAGCAATAGAAAGCGCTTTCATCAAACCGCTTTATGAGTCCCATGACCGAATTATTGTAGGCCAGAAATTAATGATGAACAGATTGCTAATCGGTCTATTAACCAGAGGTCATATTCTTCTAGAAGGCCTTCCCGGACTAGCGAAGACCTTGGCGATAAAGACTTTAGCCTCGTCCATTCATGCAAGTTTCAGCCGCATTCAGTTTACTCCTGATCTTCTTCCTGCAGATATCATTGGGACTCAAATCTATAATCCTGCTTCGCTTGATTTTAACATTCGAAAAGGACCGATTTTTGCCAATTTTATTCTTGCTGATGAAATTAATAGAGCACCAGCTAAAGTTCAATCCGCTCTTCTTGAAGCTATGCAAGAAAGACAGGTGACCATAGGTAAGGAAAGTTTTAAGCTAGAAGAACCATTCTTAGTACTTGCTACCCAAAATCCAATTGAGCAAGAAGGAACTTACCCTTTACCGGAAGCTCAGATTGATCGATTCATGATGAAAGTAATCGTAGGTTACCCATCTATGGAGGAAGAGCGCGATATTCTTAGACGCAATCTGGATGGAAGCATTCTTCAGGAAATAAAACCAATCATTCAGACTGTAGATATTCTTAAAGCCCGAAAAGCGGTTGAAAAAATTTACATGGATTCGAGAATCGAAAACTACATTCTTCATCTGGTTTTTGCCACAAGAAATCCTACTGACTTTAAATTAAAAGAACTCGTTCCTCTAATTAATTATGGTGCTTCTCCGAGAGCAACAATTTTTCTAGCTCAAGCAGCCAAAGCGAATGCATTCATCAACCAAAGAGGATTTGTAATTCCAGATGATGTTCAGAATGTGGTTAAAGATATTCTTCGACACAGAATAGGAATCAGTTATGAAGCAGAAGCTGAAAATATTAACCAAGATCAACTCATTTCAAAAATACTCGCCAAAGTAGAAGTTCCATAATATCTCAATAGATGCGATTTACACTTGTAAAAATTTTCCTCAGCTTTATACTTCTATCTTTGACTTTTGTCAATTCAAATGCTCAAGCATCTACTGATTTTATTGAAGTAAAATCTTTGTTTGACTCAACTGAACCAGTATGGATTAATTTTTATAATGGATATGATAACTTTGGAAACAAATACTTACTTATACTTGGAAACAATCAAGAAACGGAAAAAGGGTTTCTTCATTTTATCAACAAAAAAACGAAACTATTTCTTGAAGGTCCATATAATTTAATACAAAGCAAATTACTTGCCATGGATACCTTATCCAATGTCTGGGGAAATCTGACAGGAGAAAGACAGGATAGCATGTTTAGTGCGAATTTAATTTCATCAGATAAAAAATTAGCATACGATCTTAGATTTAAACAAATAAATAGAAACATCATTGAGCCTGCTGAATGTCCCTATAATATAAGCTATCATATTTATAAAAATGATAGCACAAAAAATTTATTGAATTTTCAATTGTTTGAAGATGGAATTGTACATGGTTACTATTTCTCTAACGATGATAAAATAAATTATTATTTATCCGGGCGCTGTCTCGATCTATCCTGTAGATCAATACAATTGTCAGGCACTTCTCCGATCAGCTGGAAGAAAGAAAAATTCAAAATCCAGATTTTAAATGACCATGAAATTATCCTTAGTTCAACAAATCACAAATTCAAAAAGACTTTTATAAAAGAAAATAAATTAGAATTTATCTGTAAATCTTATTTTACAAATCGCCATTCCATACAAGCAAGGTACTTGAATTTAGATAATCGCAATTATCAAAAATGGATCCAGAATTTTACACAGAATTGGATTAACTCTTGCATCAACAGGAATCAAAGTCCTATTGATTCTAATACCAACATGAAATTAAATTTTGATCTAGCTTGGTGTAACCATCAATATATTAGTGGAATTTTCTTCTGGAATGAACAAGGTTACAGACTTAACATTAATTATCCTTTAAACTACAATTTAAAATCAGGTGAAGTTATTCAACTCATTGATTTATTTGAGAAAAATACAGACTATAAATCAGTCATTAAAAATTACATCGATTCATCCAAACAAGTTTTATCTGTCAATTTTACAAAAAACAATAAAGAATTTATTCAAAAAGATCCCTTTAACTATTGGACAATACTTCCTACAGGTTTATGCTTTACTTCAGAACTAAATTCGATTTATGGCGCTTACAGAATACTCGTTCCATACGCACGATTAGATGCGCTATTGCGTAAAAATAGTTTCGTCAAAAAACTAATTTAGAAGAAATGCAAGAACAGCAATTACTCAGTAAAGTCCGTAGAATTGAAATCAAAACAAAGGGATTAAGCAAGCATTTGT
>JBDSHL010000042.1:0-6220 GCA_039918515.1 Saprospiraceae bacterium
ATAGTAAAGTCCTTCTTCACCTTCACTATCGGCATCCATTGCAGCATAGAATAATCCATTGCTTCCCATGAGTTCAAGTTCCCAGAAATCCACACTTTGTTTTATAAAATAAAAATAAAATTCCTCATTCGTGTGAAAGTATTGTTCTGCTAATAATGAAGTGATCAGAGCATGGTCATAAGCCATTTTTTCAAAATGTGGAATCTTCCATTCCCGATCAACCGTATATCTATAAAAGGCGCCTTGAATATGATCGTACATTCCATTCAGGCACATTTTGGTAATACTTAATTCGATAAAATCGATGTATTTATTGTCTTTTCGGAAATCATCTATTTGTAAAAGGTAGGAAAGAATAAATGTATTTGGAAATTTTTGTCCCATTCCAATTCCTCCTTTATCCCAATCCAAATATTTTTCTAATTGCAATAATGAATCTTCCATAAACACAAGACCGTCCAGGGTAGTTGAAAAATTATTCGTTGGAGCTTGAGAAACTATTGCATCATTCAATTTAATAGATTGAGAAACAATTTCATCATTCTTTTCTATGAAAGCTTTGTGAATGGCCATCAATAAATCCGGCCATGCCATTCTTCCATATTTTGCTTTAGGAGGAAAATAAGTTCCTCCGTAAAAAGGTTTTAAGTCAGGTGTAAGAAAGCAATGAAGAGGCCATCCTCCACTAACACCCATGAGTTGAACTGCAGACATGAAATAATGATCTAGATCTGGTCTTTCTTCACGGTCGATTTTGACGTTGATAAAAAATTTATTCATCACCGCTGCAATCTCCTCATTTTCAAAACACTCATGTGCCATAACATGACACCAATGACAAGTTGAATATCCTACACTAACAAGAATGATTTTATTTTCACTTTGTGCAAGATTAATAGTCTCTTGATTCCAAAGTCTCCAATGTACAGGATTGTCCTTATGTTGTATGAGATAAGGGCTTGAACTTAAGTGTAGCTGATTAGTCATTTATTTCAATGGTTAATCCATCATATCCTAGAAATACATTCGGTGGCAATTCTTTTTCAATATCTTTATGTAAACCCATTTGATGACTTAAGTGTGTTAAATAGGTTTGCTTGGCATTAATCTGATGAACAACTTTCAAACTTTGGTCCAGATTAAAATGTGAATGATGTACTTTATGTCTCAATGCATTAATTATTAATACTTCCAATCCTTGCAATTCCTGCATGACATCTTCACTTATTTGACTGGCATCGGTTATATAAGCAAAATTACAAATTCTGAATCCAAGAATAGGTAACTTACCATGTAATATTCGCAAAGGAGTAATGTCTATCCCTAAAATATTAAAATTTTGATTTGCTATAATCGGATTCAATCTGATACTTGGCAAGCCTGGATAATCTGAAGCTGAAAAAACATAAGCAAACCTTTGCTTCAAATCATCCAAAACCATATCTTCTGCATAAATTGGTATACTTGAATTTTGTGAGAAATTGAAAGCTCGAATTTCATCTATTCCAGAGGTATGATCGGCATGCTGATGAGTGATAAGGATAGCATCTACCCTTTTTATTTTATTTGAGAGGATTTGTTGTCTAAAATCTGGGCCAATATCTATTTGAATATGGATTCCCTGTGTCGATATATGGGCCGAAGTACGAAGTCTTGAATCTTTAGGATCTAAAGAAGTACAAGTTGGACAGGTACACCCTATCATGGGTACACCAACTGAGGTTCCTGTGCCTAATATAATTACTTTCAATCCTTAGCATTAAGAAGCAATGGCTTCTTCCTGAACTCTAAGGTCTAATATTTTGTGATATAATTGAATAGTTTCTTCTTCCATTCCTTCCAGTACAATAGGCAATGTGGGTAAAAGCTCCATAAAACAGTTGATTCTGCCTTCTAGGTCAAAGAATTTATTGATGATTATTAGCTTGCGACTTTCAACCCTACAATATCCTGCCTGAAAATGGCCTTGCTCATATCTTAATTTATAGCCAAGCTGAGAAGAGATGTCTTCAAGTTTTTTGAGAAAGGTTCGAGTATACTTCATTTATTTAAACGTTCTTGGAATAATGGGTAAAGATATTATATGATCCATTATAAAAAAAAATATATGTTAGAATTTATTTTTCTAAGAGTAATACATATAATATTCCTGTTGATTGTCAAAAGCTTACATTAATTTACCTTTGTTAAAAATATTTCAAAATGACATTAAAATGCTTCTTCACTTTCCAGATTCTCTTGTTGATGGGCTTAAATTTTAAAATGGAAGCTCAAGAAATGAGCAGATTCTATGGTGGACTCAAAGCTGGACTTAATCTTGCCCAGATTGATGGAGATGGTCTTTACGGTTATAACCGATTTGGTCTAAATACTGGAATTTTCGGTGCTGCTTACTTAGGATCAAAAACTGAGTTTCAGATAGAATTTCTTTATAATGTAAGAGGATCTCATTACAGTGAAAGAGATGGGAAGATACTAGCTTATAAACTTAATTACCTGGATGTTCCGCTTATATTTAGTTATAAAGACTGGTTCAGAGAATCAGATAAAGCCAATTACTTTAAGGTTCATTTTCAAGGTGGTTTATATGTCGGAAAACTCGTCTCCAGCTCAAGTATTGATCAAGCTATGTTTGATAAAACTTTTAAGAAAACTGATTTTGGTTGGCTTTTAGGATTTTCTTATTTTCAAACTGTTCATTGGGGATTCAATGGAAGGTTTACCCAATCCGTTATTCCATTGGCTAAATATACAAATCAGCAAGGTGAAGAACTTAAGATGATCAGTTATTTTATATCTTTGGGCTTAATATATAGATTCAATTAATCGGCAATGAAAAATTTATGCACCTTAGCTTTTTTGAGTTTTTTGCTCTTTCCTTTTTGCAAAAACGATGGATATAAAAAAACAAACGTTGTGGATAGAACTGCTGGACTCCAACCCTTGCCTCCATCAATCATAACTCAATTAAATAAGACGTGTACAAGTATTGATATCATTCCTTTAAGGAAAGAAGGTAATGCAAGCTTAAGTTTTAGTAAAAATGAAGCTCAAGCATTACAATATATGATTTCATTTATTGGGGATGAAAAGGGAACTCTTGGCAATTGTGCTGCGGATGGCCATATAGTCTTTGGTGAAAGTGGAGAAATTAACTATGAAGCAGACATCTATTTCACGAATGGATGTAATGCAATGGCGTGGATAAGAGGTGGCAAAATTATCTACATAAACTCAATAAGCCCCGAAGGTGTAGAATTCTACAGAAATTTTCTAAAGCCAATTAGCAGAGCAAAGATGGATAGTCTTGCGAAAATGTAGTATCGAGTATAGTTCGCATTAAATATTTTAATTGTATATTGAGTTGACATTAAAGGAATTACCCCTTGTATTGACTTTTATTAGACTTGTCTAAATTTACTATTAGATTTACTGAATAAATAAACAATTATTGAGATTGGTACAATCCAAAAGGGATTTCTGTTTCAATATTTTCAAATAAAAAATTCTTTGAGTTTAGAAACCACATAATCAACCTCTTCGAAATCCAAAAATGTATGTATTGGTAACCTGAGGAGGTGATCGGTCCAATATTCTGAATAAGGTAACTGCATGGTAGCTAATTTTTTCACCATTGGACTCTTATGCAAAGCCAAATAATGAAAGCTTGCAGCTACTCCTCTTTCATTCATAAAAACAATTAGTTCGTTGCGTTTTTTGGCATCCAAGATTTCCAAATAAAATATAGAGGTGTTGTTTTCTGAGTAATCAACTAATTTGGGAAGACGGTAATTAACTTTATTCTGAGGTACATTCAATAATTCTACATATCGAGCCCATAATAGTTTTCTCTTGCTAAAAACCCAATTTATTTCTTCAAGTTGAGCATATAGGCAAGCAGCCTGAAGTTGTGAAGCTGCAAAAGAAGAACCTAATGACATCCATTGATATTGATTTACCAATCCTTGAAGAAAGGCATGGCGATCAGTTCCCTTTTCTAAAAACCTATAGGCTTGCGCAACATATGTAGAATCATTGATGACCAACAATCCTCCTTCTCCACAACTAATTGGCTTAGTATCATGAAATGAAAAAGTCGCTAAGTGACCCATGGTACCAATTCTGCGACCTCGATATTTCGAATGTAGTGCTTGTGCTGCATCTTCAATTAAAATTATTTTATGTAAAATACACAAAGACATTAATGCATCCATATCAATAGATAATCCAGCATAATGAACAACTACAATTGCTTTGGTCTTAGAATTAATCAACGTTTGAATATGTTCAATAGAGACATTTGGATGATCAGATTGAGAGTCCGCCCACACTATATTGGCTCCTCTCAGCATAAATGCATTTGCAGTTGAAACGAATGTGAAGGAAGGAACAATAACTTCATCTCCGGATTTGATATCGATAAGAAGAGCAATCAATTCTAATGCATCTGTGCAAGAATGAGTTAAAAGACAGGTTGATCCATTGAAGTATTCCTTGAAGAAAGTTTCACATAGCTCAGTATACTTACCAAGTGATGACAACTTGCCAATGTCCATTGCATCTGCAATATATTTCAGCTGATTATCTGCAATATGAGGTTTATGTAATGGAATAAATCGTCTCAAATGAATTTGAATTACGCGACAAATAAACGAAATAGATTACTATGAATTGAATTAATTTAGCATCCTTTTAGCACAAAAAAAAATGTCCACTACAATAAGTAATGGACATTGAATGTTAATCGAAACTTTATTTCTCTTTCCAGAGATATTCTGATTTTGTTAAGGTCTATTTATTCTTGTTTGATAATCTTCTTTTGCCACTTTTGGTTATCTGCGTCAATATTCAAAATATAGGTTGATGGTAGCAAATTACTAAGATCGAGATCTATTGAATTAGCACCTTGCCTTACTTCATATTTTGCAACTTGTTTAACTTGACCTAAAAGATTAGAAACTGAAATATTAATATGCTGATCTTTCTCTGAATTCAAATTGACATTTAAATTATTGCTGAATGGATTAGGCTGAACACTCATTGCAAATAAATTATTCTTTGCATTTGGATCAATAAGGGTTCCAGCTGCTTTAATATTCAATGTATAATCTTCAACTTCTCCGTAGGTATAAGTTAAACAAGAAGTTGAGTATCCTGCATATTTTACCGCTACTCTCATTCTTGTTGTTCCTGTGGAAGCTCCTGCTGGTACTGTAATACTGGCCGCTAATAAAGTTAAGCTTGGAGTTGCATTTACAACAACTTCTTCACCAGCATCTGCAAATGAATTATTTCTATTCCAGTCAATCCACACTTTCCAATACAGTGTTCCGGATGACCCAGTACTTCCTGCTTGATAATTCAAAGTATAGGTAGTTCCTTTATTTACATCTGCAACTAAACCCGTACCATTATAATATCCACCATCACCGACGGAAATTCTATCAATAGTTCCAATTTTAACTCTGCTAACCCATTCAAATAAAGAATTATTTCCTTTGGAGACACAATAAGAAGGACTAAGCGTAACAAACGTAATGGTTGAAGTGAAGGGACTATTTCCTGAAGTACAGACGGCCTGAACTTTAACATCATATGAAGTACCTGCCGATAATCCAGTTAAGTTAACAGAGGTTACTGTAACATTAGCCTGAGACCATGTCTGAGAAGTCGTTAACTTATACTGAAAATTATATGAATTTGCTCCAGCCACAGCTGTCCAAGAAGAATTTGCTGAATTTGCTGTTATATTACTAACAATAAAATTAGTTGGAGTTCCGCAACCTGCACCACCAGTAGTTGTAAAATTAATTTGTGAAGAATATGGACTATCAGAACCAGTGCATTTAGTTTTTACCCGAGTATTATAAGTTGCCCCCGCAGTAAGTGAATTCATCGTATAATTGAGCGTAGTTAAATTAACCACCGTCCAAGTATTGCCTGTGCTTATTTTATATTCAAAATCATAAGAATTAGCTCCAGTAACAGCATTCCAACTTGCCTTCGCAGAAGTATTGGTAATGTTACTAATCGTCAAACCTGTTGGTGTGCCACAAGAGCCTCCACCGGAACAACTTGTTCCTAAGCACTTAGCAGCCACTACACTAGCTCTTATTTTATCTCCAGGTAATGGACCAAAGCCATTGTTGAAATTAATGCCATAACCTGTTAGATGGCAATAGGACATTATGGTACCTCCATTAGTGGGTGGTGGACCAGG
>JBDSHL010000043.1:0-3892 GCA_039918515.1 Saprospiraceae bacterium
TTTTGCTAGAAAATCAATTCAGACCCTTCTTGCTCAGGCCGACAACTCTGAAAAATCTCTAAAACGCACCCTTGGCCCGGGAGCCTTAGTTTCATTGGGGATTGGTGCGATTATAGGTGCCGGCCTATTCGTCAGAACCGCAGCCGCTGCTGCAGATCATGCAGGACCTGCAGTTACATTGGGATTTATTGTTGCCGCGATTGGTTGCGCTTTAGCTGGACTTTGCTATGCTGAATTTGCTAGTATGATTCCGATTGCTGGAAGTGCTTATACATATACTTATGCGACTGTAGGAGAATTGTTTGCATGGATTATAGGCTGGGATTTAATTCTTGAATATGGCGTAGGAGCAGCTACTGTCGGGATTGCCTGGAGTGAATACTTTAATAATCTTCTCATTAATGTACTGCATATGCCTGGTGTCCCTTATCAATGGTGCCATTCTCCCATGCAGATGTCTACAGATGGAGTACATGGAATTATGAACGTACCGGCCTTATTCATAATTGGTGTGCTAACTTTACTTTTAATTCGAGGAACACAAGAATCAGCTAACGTCAACAACATCATAGTAATTACTAAAGTATCAATAGTAATTCTGATTATTGCCTTAGGTTGGAGTTATATCAATCCTGCAAATCACACTCCTTATATTCCTGCTGCCACCACTTATATAGATCCCCATGGATTGAGTCATGCTTATGGCGGATTGGTTGGTATTCTTGGAGCTGCTGGCGTCGTATTCTTTGCCTTTATTGGTTTTGATGCTGTATCAACCGCTGCACAAGAAGCAAAAAATCCTGCTAAGGACATGCCAATTGGAATACTTGGATCATTGTTAGTCTGCACTATATTATATATCCTTTTCTCACATGTATTAACTGGACTTGGTACTGTTGAAGATTTCAGAACTTCAGGACGAGAAGCTTCAGTAACATTTGTAATTAATAAATACATGCCAGGGTATGAGTGGTTGGGATCTATGGTTACAGTGGCTATTTTGGCGGGATTTTCTTCCGTTATTTTAGTTATGTTGTTGGGTCAATCGAGGGTATTCTATAGTATGAGCAACGACGGATTGTTGCCTAAAGTATTTTCAGATGTTCATCCAAAATATAAAACGCCCTTTAGAAGCAATCAAATCTTATTCTTAATTGCAGGAGGATTTGCTGCCTTTTTACCTGGTGATCTGGTTGGAGAGATGACGAGTATAGGAACTTTATTTGCTTTCATATTAGTTTGTATTGGAGTCATTATTTTACGATACAAACATCCTGAGTTACCACGTGCATTTAAAACTCCTTTGGTTCCTTTTGTTCCGATTCTAGGAGCCTTAGTTTGTCTTGCAATGATTTATGGATTGGGTTGGCCGAATTGGTTGAGATTGTTTATTTGGTTGGCTATTGGACTTGTAATTTATTTTACTTATTCAATGAAACATAGTCACATTAATAATAAGGATCATAAATATTAAAACCTGAGATTATAATTGTATTAAACGGTTAGATGTTGACCATATAGAATATTATTGTCTGGTCTATCTTCTGATCTTTGCTTGAAGTTTCGATTCAAGTTTGGAGATTATTTTCTCTATCTCAAGATCAAGTTCAGTGCTGGAAAGAGATTTTTCATTCGATTCAAAAAGTAAACTTAAGGCTAAGGATTTATTATTTGCACCGAGCTGTCCTTCATTCACATAAATGTCAAAAAGCGAAACTTCTTTAAGGTTTTTTCCCGCTGATTGATACACAATATTTTCTATGTCAGAATAGGTTACTTCATTGGATACCACAACTGCCAGGTCGCGCTTTGATGAAGGAAATTTGCTTATTTCACTATAAACAGTTTTTCGTTTTTCAAATAAATGTTGGAAATTTTTTAAATCTATTTCTGCATAAAAAACTGGTTTCTTTAAATCATATTGCTTTAATAGATTTCTGCTTAATTCTCCACAAATGGCAAGCTCATTTGAACCAAATTTCCATTGGGTTGAATAATGAAAAATAGAATTAGATTCTTCAACAAAGGATTTTAGTTCACCTATACCATAATATTGGATGATTTCTTCTACTACCCTTTTAGCGTCAAAAAAATCAACCGATTGAACTTTTGAATTATTCCAATGCGCAGCATTTTTATTTCCACTAAAGAAAATTCCCAATTTTTGATTTTCAAGATATTCTTCGCCTCTTTTGAGATATTCTTTTCCAAATTCGTAACATGTCAAATCCAACTGTTGTCTGTTACTATTGAATAAGATACTATTCAGTCCTGCTATGACCAGTGAAGGTGTCATTATATCAAGATTGGCATTAGAAGTATTATTTATATAGACAAGATCTTCTTCCTTCCAAATTCCAGAAGCAAGGCATATTTCTGACGAA
Organism: Saprospiraceae bacterium; assembly: GCA_039918515.1. Lineage (GTDB taxonomy): Bacteria > Bacteroidota > Bacteroidia > Chitinophagales > Saprospiraceae > Vicinibacter. The sequence continues at coordinate 2,385 of JBDSHL010000043.1, forward strand.
CACAAGGATAAATTAAGAATTTCATTCAACCCTCTGGATGAAAGAAAATTAGATAAATTCTGTCTTACGCCATGTAAGGAATTAATTTGAACAGGAAAAGATATTTGAATTTTTTCAGGAATAGGAATATGTTCCAATCCGTATACTCTACAAATTTCTTCAACGACATCTGCAGGTCTTGTAACATCTGGTTTGTTGGTTCCTACAAATACAGTATAATGGCCATCTCTATGATCTCGCACTTCCATTTCTAATCCAAAAAGGACTTCTTTGAGGGTGGAATCATTAAAGTTCATTCCAGATAAAGAATTTACATAATCGAGATTAAGTTCTATTTCAGAAGGAAGAATTGGATTTGGGTAGTGATCAATCCAATTAGAACAAATCTCAGCATTGCACATTTCCATGATTAAACTTACGGCGGCTTCCAAAGCTGTCATTGCCATATTGGGATCTGACCCCTTCTCAAATAATTTGGCTGCATTCGATCGAAGCAAATGATGCATACTTGTCTTTCTCACACTACCTGCTTTGAAGTAAGCAGATTCTAAAAATATACTTGTTGTGTTTTCTGTAACTCCACTATTTAAACCACCCATTACTCCGGCTATGCACAAACCGTTTTGATGGTCATCGCAAATCATTAAGTCCGATGAACTTAGAACTATTTCTTGTCCATCTAGTGTTTGAAATTTAGTACCTTGTTGTAAAGTATTAACGACGATGCTATGATTCGGAATTTTCGCTAAATCAAAAGCATGTAAGGGTTGACCATAATGGAATAAAATATAATTGGTAATGTCAACAATATTATTGATGGGTTTTTGATCCATCAGCAATAATTTTTTCTGTAACCAATCAGGGGATGGGCCGACTTTAATATTTGAAAGACATACTCCTGAATATCTTGGACAAAGATCTTGTCGTAAAATATTTACCTGAAATTTAATCTTACTATTTGAAACCGCTGGATTTATGTGAATGTGTAAAAAATGTATTTCTTTTTTTGTTTTTTCATGTACCTTATACCAAGCAGCAAGATCTCTTGCAACTCCTAGATGTGAAGTGGCATCTGCGCGATTGGGTGTTAATCCAACTTCAAATATAGCTTCAGTCCTTAGTTCTAAATAATCCGCTGCAGAATTTCCTACGATGGCTTTGGAATCAAGAATCATTATTCCATCATGATTATTACTAAGACCTAGTTCGTCTTCAGCACAAATCATTCCGCAAGATTCTTCACCGCGAATTTTTGATTTTTTTATTTGAAAGGGATTTCCATTCATTGGTGAAACTGTAGTTCCTTCAGTTGCGACCAATACCTTTTGACCAACTCCAACATTTGAAGCTCCGCACACAATTTGAACAGGATGACCCATGCCAATATTAACTTTGGTTAATCTCAATCGATCTGCATTAGGATGTTGAATACATTCCAGAATTTCTCCCACCACTACTCCTTTCAAGCTGCCTTTTATATACTCAATGTAATCGATTCCTTCTACTTC
>JBDSHL010000044.1:0-7206 GCA_039918515.1 Saprospiraceae bacterium
CCAGGTAGATTTGATAGACAGATATCTATTGATCCACCAGATTTAGTAGGCCGTGAAGAGATTTTTAAAGTACATTTAAAGAAACTAAAAATTTCACCTTCTGTAACTGCTAAAGAATTGTCTGAGATGACGCCTGGTTTCGCTGGAGCAGATATTGCCAACGTATGCAATGAATCAGCCTTGGTGGCTGCAAGGAGAAATAAAACAGAAATTGATATAGATGATTTCCATTTTGCATTAGACCGCGTTATTGGAGGCCTCGAAAAGAAAAACAAAATTGTATCTCCTGAAGAGAAAGAAATAATTGCTTACCACGAAGCTGGTCATGCAATTTGTGGATGGTTTCTTAAACACGCCTCACCTCTTGTTAAAGTTACAATAGTACCAAGAGGTATTGGCACCTTAGGTTATGCACAATATCTACCCAAAGAAGAATATATTACAAGAACTGAAGCTTTGCTGGATCGCGTATGTATGACCATGGGAGGAAGAGCTGCTGAGAAACTTGTTTTTGATAAAATCTCTACCGGAGCACAATCAGATTTGGATCAGGTTACAAAAATCGGATACAGTATGATTTCAACTTTTGGAATGAATAAAAAAGTAGGTAATGTCTCTTTTTATGGAATGTCACAAGAGAATTTCTCTAGACCATTCAGTGAAGAAACTGCCAAGATAATGGATGAGGAAGTAAGACAATTAATCGATACACAATATTTAAGAGCCCAACAATTACTTAGTGAAAAACGCCCTGAATTAGATATTCTTGCTGCGGAGTTACTGAAAAAGGAATTGTTGCTTAAAACGGATGTGGAAAGATTATTAGGACCTTCTCCATTTCATAAAGACAAACATGCTGAACCTATTCCTTTTAATGGTCAACATGTCTCTGACGAAAAACCAATGGATTCTTAGCTTAAGTAGATTATTTAATCCGAGTTAGTTATTAGAATTATTTACTGTCTTAATAATAATGGATTTTTTTTAGAGTCTTGGGTCTAGTTTCAATTGAACCAATTCTGCAATTTGAATTCCAAGTATTGTCAAAAAGGATGCCAACATAAACAATGCATGTACAACAGGCCAATCTCGGAATCCAATAGATTGAAATAATAATCTTCCCGTCCCTGGAATACTGAAAATGTTTTCAATAATTATTGATCCACTTATAAGAAATGGAATTGCTGAAGCAATCCATGCTATCAAAGGAATCATTGCTAATGGTCTTGCTTCCTGCTTAATCGCTTCATTCTGAGATAATCCAGAACTCATCGTTCGTTTCCAAAAAGGTTTTTCCATATTGCTCAATATATTATTCCTTGCGAGATTATAAATTACAGCTAATGCAGGCAGTACAATAGCAATGAGTGGAAGAATAATATAATGTATTTTTGTTGTCCAAAATTCAAATGGCGATACAACATCTGCAGAAACAAAAGACGACGGAAAAATATGTAAGAAACCTTGTCCAGTAAAAAATATCAATAACAAGCTTGCAAGCCAAAAGACCGGAACTGAATGAAATGCAGTCAAGATTTTCGTTACTCTTATGCCTGCATTATTATTCTTTGATTTCACTGACCATTCTGCCAAATATATTCCCAAAATAAAAATTAAAATCAATGCTGGAATTTGTATGACTAAAGTCCATTGAATAGCCTCAAATACTTTTGCACTGACATCTTTTGAGTCTCTTAAAGAGTATGAAGTTTGGGTTAACCATTCGTGATATACATTATGTATTCCATTCCACTTGAATACAGGCAAAATCCCGCTTAATGGTAAACTAGAAGGATCCAACTTCTCTTCTTTTGTAAATCTTGGCAATACGCTCCAATAAAAGATTGGTTTAAATGGCTTTTTTATAATTTGTAATGAATCAGAATATAAAGTTACTTGATCTTGATTTATCATATCCTCGTTAGAACCAGGAATATTCGATATTATCCAATGCCCTATCAGTGACAATATCAATAACATCGATATTATCACCGTAAATTTCTTAATTAGATATCTCCACCAATTCATTTACGCGTTATCATCCCTTCATAATATCCTGGTCTACGACTGCTTTCAACCAAATTAATTCGCTTGCTATAAACGATTCTTTCTAAAGGTGAGAATAAATAAATTTGAACCACTTCATCGTGTAATATTTTTTGAAATTCAAGATAAAGTTTATTGCGCTCATTTTCTGTTCCTGCATTTCTAATAGAAGCGATTATACTATCTGATTTTGAAGTTGCGTATCCTGATTTATTGAAACCTCCTGCTTTGGTATTACTTGAACTATACATTTGAAAAGGATCCCATAATGAAGGAGATTGTCTTTGAGCAATTAAAACTAAATCAAAATTTAATTCATTGAGGTCATTCATTAGACTTGCAGCTTCCTTGGGAATTAAATCTATTTTAATTCCTACCTTTTTACATTCTTCCTGTAGCAATAATCCGAATTTCTTTGAAGTCTCTTTATTGGTAAGATAGAATCGAAAAGCTAACTCTTGCGTTTTTCCATTTATTTTTTTATCCAAAGACCCATCACCATTGGTATCTTTCCATCCATCTTCTTTCAGTAATTGAGTAGCTTTTAAAGGATCATACTTTATGGATTCAATAGATGAATTGTAGTAAGATTTAGAAGGATGAACAGGGCTATTTATCCTAAGTGCCAATCCATTGTATTGTTCTTTAATAAATTGATCTACATTAATTAGATGAGACAATGCCATCCTTACTTTAAGATTCGATAGTACTGGATTCCTATGATTAATATCAATATACATATATTGCATTAAAGTTGGCGTTGCAAAGTTCAATTTATCCGAATCTTTATCCTTTAATTCCTCAAAAACTTTTGGAGTTAATTCGCTAATAATATCAATATTTCCATTTTTTAATTCCAACAATGCGCTTGCCTCTTCTGGCATAATCCAATATTCAATTCTATCAGGTTTAGAGATTAAGAGTGGATATTTTGATACTAAAGAATCTCCCCACCAATTTTTCTTTTTTTCAAGGATGATCTTGCTTCCACTTTGCCAGGTAAGCAACTTATAAGGTCCGCAACCAACAATTTTTTCCTTGCAAAATTTTTGACTTTGATATTCACTTCCATATGATTTGAGATTATTCCATTCTTCCGCTGACCAATTGGCAGAATCTTTATGCATTAAATCTTGCAAACTGAATTTTCTTAGCACAGAATTAGGATCATAGATGTGTTCTGGATATATGCAATAATTACCACTCATTTCCTGACCTTGCATATAATTTTTATTGATTAAAAAAGTAACCGTCTTATTGTTCGAAGAAGTCGATTTTACATCTCTGATATTTTTAAAAAAACCAGCATAAGTTTTGTTTCGAATACAAGGATTCAAGGTTGACTTAATCGTATAGATAATATCATCTACAGTTAAAGGTTGGCCATCTTCCCATACTGCATTCTCTTGCAATTCATAAGTATAACTTACTGTTGAGTCATTTACGATTACTGGATCTACCATACTTTTGACAAGAATAGGAGAGAATTCCAATTTATTGGGACTGAACTCAAATAAAGGCGGCATAATCAACACTTCAATTTGAGTTGCAAGACTAGATTGAGAGACTACAGGATGAAGACAATCTGGCTCATCTGCCAATCTTATTCTTAAAACAAAGTCCTTATCCTTCTTATCCTCGGAACAATGGAATTCTATCGTCGAAAGGATAAAAATAAATAAAAGAAATGGGGTTAGACTTTTAGCCAAAGGAGTAAATTTACAATTCATCATATATTAGGAATATTGATTTAACTTGCTTTATGCAATAGAATTTCGTAGTGAAAGTCAAAAGGCCAATAAAGACTAGTGCTCCCAGAGAATTTTTACCGCTAACATGGTCAACCCCATGTTGAGGATAAAAATTCGAGGAAGTGCTAGGATTTGCAGGCACTTTGGCTTGTAATAGAAAGTCTATTGCATAAAGCAGGTTTAAAAGCAAAGATAATACTGATCTGCGGAGTAAGGGGTTTAATTGGTCAAGGATTAATTGTACACTTCAAGATAAGGTTAAGACATTGCCAACCTATTATAGTCGATCGTACAAAAATAAAAATTTATTTCTCTAGAACTAATTCAATACCACCTTTAATTTCTGTCCACTTCAGCTATAAATCTCCAAAAAAAACATTAATTTTGTCCACTACGCAATAAAAAGAATAATGAAAGACTATCTACAACATCTTGCTTCTTTTAATCTTTGGGCCAACCAAAAATTTTGTGAACAATTAATTAATGTTTCGGAAGATCGCTTAATGAAGGAAATTACCAGCAGCTTCCCTTCCATTAAAAAAACAGTAAAACACTTATTAGATGCCGAATCGGCGTGGTGGCTTAGAATTCATGAGCCTAATATTGTAATCAAATTTGGAGATGATTACACAGGAAGTTTTATGAAATTAGTTCAAGAACTCAATGCAACATCTAAACAATGGGTAAATTATGTAAGTTCCAAGTCTGAAGCCGAGCTTGCATTGGCTTTTAAATACAAAAGACTTGATAAAGAATATGAATCCCGAATTCAGGATATTCTTATTCACTTGTTCAATCATGGAACATATCATAGAGGGCAGCTAGTTACTATGATGAGACAAATAGGAATCGACTATATTCCAGCAACAGATTTTATTGCGTATAGTAGAGAATATATGTAGATTTAAATATTTAAGAATTTTTATTTCTTTCCTTTCTCTTTGGCCATCAAATTTAATTCATCCTTAAGATAAGTTTTAAATTCATTGGCATTATTGAGAATTTCATTATAACTTACTTCTGGTGTAATTTCAGTTATTTCCTTCATCAAAGATATTTGACGAATTACCTTATTCTCTTTATTGAGAATCCTACTATACTTTAATAATATTTCAGTTTCGGATTTTCCTTCTAAAATTGAATTTTTGTCTACCCTTTTTATTTGACCTTTTATAGTTGGATTATAACCTACAGGAAGATCCGATGTGATCAGTGTATCGGTATTTTTTTTAGCTGGGCTAAATTTTTTTGCTCTGGCGGTAATTCTATTATTTAATTCGTCTGCTTCCTTTTTCATTTGTTCTTTAAGCAAATTCAATGTTGCGTTTTTCAAATCAATATTATTTGAACCCATTGATTTTTTATATTCTTTAATGATTTTTGCAAATTGTTTGATATCCTTTGATTCCTTTTTCCATTCCTTATTGGTATAGTTTGCTTTATATAAAATACTGGAATCAGTATTTGCAAATCCCTGAATTTGTATGAATAAGAAAAGACTTGCTAGAAGCGAGCCCAAAGAAATGTTCTTCATTTTTTTAAATTAATTAATTACAATAAGTGCTGAATGCATTTGCAAGATTATCAGCAATCATTTGAGCAGAACGACCTTCAATCTGATGTCTTTCAATCATATGCACCAATTTACCATCTTTGAACAAAGCAATGGCAGGTGAAGAGGGAGGATAAGGGAGAAGAAATTCGCGGGCTTTGGCAGTTGCAGTTGCGTCAACTCCGGCAAAAACTGTAAATAAATGATCAGGCTTAATGGCTCCTTTAACAGCCATTCGTGCCCCTGGTCTAGCATTTGCTGCAGCACATCCACATACTGAATTTACAACAAGAAGGCTCGTGCCCTCCTTTGCTGATAATTTAGCAATTACTTCTTCAGGTGTCGTTAAACTCTCAAATCCAACCATGTTCAATTCTTGTGACATGGGTCTAATTAGTTCTATAGGATACATATTAATTAATTATAGTGATGTGACTAGAAACGCATTTTTTACTGAAATTGTTCCCATATTAGATGATGTTTTTAGTCTAAAATGAATTCAGGCGAAGGAGTTTTTGAAGATAGCCTCCATAATCGCTCTTCTTCAACTTCTCAGCCTCCCTCTCAAGACCTGATTTGTCGATGTAATCCATCAAATAGGCAACTTCTTCAATACAACCTACTTTGAGCCCTTGCCTCTGCTCAATAACTTGTATGAATTGGGAGGCTTGCATAAGGGATTCATGGGTACCCGTATCTAACCAAGCAACACCTCTACCTAGAACTCCAACTTTCAATTGTTTTCGCTTGAGATATTCCAGATTCACATCTGTTATTTCATATTCGCCTCGAGGAGAGGGCTTTAGGTTTTCAGCAATTTCAATTACAGAATTATCGTAAAAATAAATACCTGGAACCGCATAATTGGACTTTGGCACTTTTGGTTTTTCTTCAATGGAAATAGCTCTACTTTGTTCATCAAATTCGACTACACCATATCGTTCAGGATCTGCTACTGGGTAAGCGAACACTATTCCGCCTTCTGGATCAGAGGACTCCCGAAGTAAATCCGGCAATTTATGCCCATAGAATATATTATCCCCTAATATCAGGCAAACCTTCTCCTTGCCAATAAATTCTTTCCCTAGGACAAAGGCTTGAGCCAGACCATTTGGCGACAATTGCTCCTTGTAACTTAATTTAATTCCAATCTGAGATCCATCTCCAAGCAAGGCTTCAAACATTGGTAAATCTTTTGGTGTGGAAATAATTAATATATCTTTAATCCCTGCCAACATGAGTGTGGACAATGGATAGTAGATCATAGGCTTATCATAAATCGGCATGAGCTGCTTACTCATAGCAAGAGTCAATGGGTATAATCGAGTTCCTTGTCCGCCTGCTAGAATTATGCCTTTCATGTTAAAATAGTAAGTTGAAGCACAAAGCTAAGGTTTTTTAGGTATGAAGAAAGGCGATTAAAAATGATAATCTGAATTATTATATGCGTCTAAATATTCCAAAAATATTCTTTCTTCTCCAATAAAGAATAAGTGCAATAATTAGGATTGGCCATAAATTCGTTGCTGCTAGAATTAGAAATTTTTTTTATTCCAAATCCACTTCTTAAGCTCTCTAACAACTTCGAAATAAATGGGTATTTATCTGTTTCAAATATTGATACGTGATCAAGTTAAGTTGGATCTCTCCAATAATAAAACTTAGTATGTTCATCAATAGTAATTCAATGAAATCTTATTTTTTGTCAATAGCATCTTTTAAAATCAAAAAAAGCCAAATACCTATTCATCACATTTATTAAGTTGAAACAAAAGGTATAAAATTAAAATTCGCCTTTTTGGACATTCCTACTATAATTTTTTAATCCAAAAATTAATTCAATGATTTATTTGATTC
>JBDSHL010000045.1:0-3168 GCA_039918515.1 Saprospiraceae bacterium
AGATCAAAAAGTATTGAGCTACATTGGTAATATGGTTAATGATACGCAAGCTGTTGCTCAAGCAGAAGTAAATATGATTCATGCTCCAAGAAGTTCTGGGAGTATATTAAAGCCTTTATTGGTGGCAGCAGCTTTAGAGAGAGGCTTAGTTATAAATCAATCTTTAATTCCTGATGTGCCTATTGTAATTAATGGATTTCGTCCTGAAAATTTTTCAAGAAATTATTCAGGTGCAGCTAATATTCATGAAGTTATCAGAAATTCACTCAATATCCCGAGTGTTCTATTGTTAAAAGATTTAGGGGTAGTTGACTTTTATAATGTCCTTAAAAAATTGGGATTTAGTACTTTATTTCGCACTCCTGTTGACTATGGATTATCCTTGGTTTTGGGTGGAGCGGAAATTAATATGTGGGATTTAACTTCAGCTTATTCATATCTCATGCATAACTTAACTCATTATAATGAGTATAGACATCTTTATTTGCCTAGAGAACATTTTCATCTAAATTTACTAGAAAAGGACTCCGTTAATTCTCAGATAAAAAATGTGGATCCACCGCTATTTTCAGCCGCTAGCATTAAATTAATGTTTGATAACATGAGAAACCCTTATGGGAAATCTAATTTCAAAGAATACACTCAAGATAAGCTTTCTAATGTTGCTTGGAAGACAGGAACTTCATTTGGTTATAAAGATGCATGGTGTATTGGAGTTACTCCAGATTATACCGTATGTGTCTGGCTGGGTAATGCCAATGGATTAGCACGTCCGGGATTAATCGGAGTTGAAACTGCTGCACCACTAATGTTTGAAATTATAAATCAGCTTTCGACTTCTTCTGATTGGGTAATTCCTTATGATGATTTCATTTATCTACCGATATGTTCTAAATCAGGTTATGTTGCCAATGAATATTGTGAGCACGTTGATACAGTTTTTGCATCTAGGAATTCACAACAATTGAAATCTTGTCCATATCACCATTCAATATTGTTAGATAAAACTATGAAATATCAAGTATTTGCTGATTGTGAATTGTATACTATTTCTAAAAATTATTTTATTCTTCCACCACTGATGGCTCATTATTATAAGGAACAGCATTCAGATTACATAGTACTTCCTGAATTAAGTCCGGATTGTTTACTTCATTCAAATGTAGAATCTACTGCAATGGAATTCATTTATCCAAATTCAAAAACTTCAATTGTAGTCCCTATAGATCTTGATAATGAAAGAAATATAGTTATTTTTAAAGCCGTTCATAAGAATAGAGATGCTTCCATAAATTGGTTTCTGGATGATCACTTTATAGAGTCCACAAGAAGTGTTCATGAAGTGAAATGTAGACCCGAAGCAGGAAAGCATGTATTAACTATTAGTGATGATCAAGGCCAAAGTAAGATGATAAAATTTGAAGTAGAGCGTTGAAAAAAAGAAAAAGCTCTAAATTTTTATAGTTTTGCAGGGTTTTATATCAATTAAATAGACATATGTCCACCAAATTACTGATTGTTGAGTCCCCTGCCAAGGCTAAGACTATTGAAAAATACCTCGGGAAAGATTTCAAGGTAAAATCGTCCTATGGACATATCAGAGACCTTGACAAAGGCTCAAAAGGAATAGATATTGAGCATAAATTTAAGCCAAACTATATTGTAAGCCCTGAAAAACAAAAGGTTGTAAAGGATTTAAAAGATTCAGTAAAGAAGGTTGATGAAGTTTGGTTAGCGACGGATGAGGATCGTGAGGGAGAGGCTATCTCCTGGCATCTTTGTGAAGTTTTGGGCTTAGATACTAAAAGTGTCAAAAGAATTGTTTTTCGAGAAATTACCAAGTCAGCGATCCAAGATGCGGTCAAAAATCCTAGAAATCTTGATTTGGACCTCGTCAATGCTCAACAGGCAAGAAGAATTCTTGATAGGTTGGTGGGCTTTGAATTGTCAGAAATTCTATGGAGGAAAGTAAAAAATAAATTGTCAGCTGGTAGGGTACAGTCCGTAGCTGTCAAGTTGATTGTAGATAGAGAACGAGAAATTCAAGAGTTTAATTCTGAATCCTATTATAAGATTGATGCTATTTTTGAAAAAATTTCCGGAAACAACAATGCTATAAAAGCAAGTTTAAATAGTCGATTTGATACTCCAAAAGAAGCAGAGAATTTTTTAAATATTTGTAAAAATTCAAACTACAAAGTTGGTTCAGTTGAAGTGAAACCAGTTAAACGTTATCCAGCTCCTCCATTTACAACATCAACATTACAACAAGATGCAAGTAGAAAACTTGGTTTTAGTGTTAACAGAACCATGAGTGCTGCACAGAAATTATATGAGTCGGGATTCATCACTTATATGCGTACTGATTCTACAAATATGAGTACTCAGGCAATTCAAGCTATGGCTGATGAAATTGAAAAACAATTTGGAGTGAAATATGTGCATACTCGACAATACAAAACCAAAAATGCAAATGCTCAAGAGGCCCATGAAGCCATTCGTCCTACCTATATGAATTTGCGTTCTGCAGGGGAAACGTCAGATCAACAAAAATTATATGAACTAATATGGAAGCGGGGATTAGCATCACAAATGTCACCAGCAGAATTAGAAAAAACTTTAGTTAAGATAGAAATATCTGAAACAAAAGCAAACCATTTTAATGCTGAAGGTGAAGTATTATTGTTTGATGGCTTCCTAAAACTGTATTTAGAATCTACAGATGATGAATCAGAAGAACAAGAAGGTATTCTACCAGCACTTTTAGTAGGCGAAAAATTAAAAGATCGCGAAATAAGTGCTACCGAAAAATTTACAAGAGCTTCTGCACGATATACTGAAGCTGCATTGGTAAAAAAACTTGAAGAATTGGGAATTGGAAGACCATCTACTTATGCTCCAACCATAACAAAAATTATGGAAGAAGGTCGAGGATATGTAGTTAAGGAATCTCGGGAAGGATTACTTAGAGAGTATTTACAATTCAGGTTAAAGGATGGAAAAATTTCTAAATCCAAAGAATCAGAAGTAAGTGGAACAACCAAGAATGTTCTGTATCCGACGGCAATTGGGATGGTAGTAACAGATTATCTCGCAGGGCATTTTGCTGAAGTTATCAACTATGGATTTACGGCAGCAATGGAAAAAGAGTTTGATGAAATAGCAGAG
>JBDSHL010000046.1:0-1762 GCA_039918515.1 Saprospiraceae bacterium
CAACCTTTATTTGATTTAAGGCCAGCAGCATCCGGGCATTTATCATCTTTATCTAAAATTCCATCGCCATCTGAGTCCTTTTCTCTCACTTCTGGGCAACCATTATTTGATTTAAGGCCAGCAGCATCTGGGCATTTATCATCTTTATCTAGAATTCCATCGCCGTCTGAGTCCTTTTCTCTAACTTCTGGGCAACCTTTATTTGATTTAAGTCCAGCAACATCTGGGCATTTATCATCTTTATCTAAAATTCCATCGCCATCTGAGTCTTTTTCTCTAACTTCTGGGCAACCTTTATTTGATTTAGGGCCAGCAACATCAGGACATTTATCATCTTTATCTAGAATTCCATCGCCATCTGAATCCTTTTCTCTAACTTCTGGGCAACCTTTATTTGATTTCACTCCTGCAACATCAGGGCATTTGTCATCTTTATCTAAAATTCCGTCTCCATCGGTATCCTTGTCTTTTTCTTCAGGGCACCCACCCTTTGATTTCACACCGGGAACATCTGGACATCGGTCATCCTTATTCGCTATTCCGTCACCATCTGAATCGGGACATCCATGAGTTGCTTTTGTTCCAGCTTCGTCCGGACAATAATCATCTTTATCTGAAATACCATCCTTATCCCTATCTGGAGGAGGACATCCATTAAATTCTTTTGAGCCTTTTTCGTTAGGGCATTCATCATCTGAATCAGCAATTCCATCCTTATCGGAATCTGGGCAGCCTTGTAAACTTTTTAAACCTGCTGTCTCAGGGCATCTATCATCTTTATCTGCAATTCCATCTTTATCTGAATCCGGACAACCCATAAATTCTTTTAAACCAGCCTGTGAAGGACAAAGGTCAAGCTTATCTGCAATTCCATCCCCATCAGAATCCATAACTGGTTCTATCATCATAATTTCTGCCTTGGGAGTTTCAACTTTTCTATTACCTAACATATAGACTATTCCCAATGAATGCTGAAAATGACTGGATCCATTGATAAGGGGTAATCTATAATCACTTTGCCATTGTAGTGAAACTTGTGGATGTAAATTAAAGTTTATACCTAATCCTAAGGGTATATTTACATTAAAATCATGTAATTTGGGTAATCCTGCGCTAACCCCAGCAATAGCGTAAGGGTTTAACCATCTAGACGATTTATAAAAATGATATTGTCCTTGTGCTCCAATGGTAATGGTAGGGTCTATTGAATTTTCTTTTGAACTATCTGTTGAAGTATAAATACCAATGGGAACAACGACCGAAAAAGCCTTAGATAGGTTTCTTTGGGCAAACAATTCCATTCCATTGCCATATTCTCTAAATGCATCAAAATCCCTATTATTTAGACTATTGTAATCTAGAAAAGTCTTCCTAAATCCAATGCCATTTTTAAAATCAAACATTTGTGCTTGAGAGAACTGAAAACTAGTACAGATAATTAGGGAAAGGATAAAAATCTTCTTCATTACAGGTCATTTGAATTAGCAAAGATATATAATTATTTAATTCAGAATAATATATATTATGGAAAAAGTTGATACGAGTCTTAATAATAGCCCAATTATAAAGAAATCAGTTCAAAAATTCTGGATATTTCTATCTTTAAAAAACGAAACAAACAAAGCTAATAGATTTAACCCGCTTTATGCAATAGACTTTCTATTACAAGCCAAAGTGCCTGCAAATCCTAGCACTTCCTCGAATTTTTATCCTCACCATGGGGGTGACCATGTTTGCGGTAAAAATTCTCCGGGAGCACCAG
>JBDSHL010000047.1:0-2029 GCA_039918515.1 Saprospiraceae bacterium
CATTAAGAAAAAGAGCAGAAAGTGAAGTTGATAAAGCAAAAGAAAAAGCAATGAAAGAAGTCAATAGAATTGAAGATAGTATAAGGAAAGTTGCTGCAAAAAAAATAGAAGAAGAAAAAAATAAGATCCTCAATAAGGCAGCTGAAGAAGCTAAGAAAAAAATTGATTCCAATCTTGTAAATAAAGGCAAGGAAATTCTGAAAGACAAAGTTGGGAAAGGAGCGAAAGACGTTCTTAAGGACAGCACCATAGACAATGTAAAGGACAAGTTGAAGGATTGGAATCCCTTTAAAAAGAAAAAGTAAATTATTGTTGTCGAAATAAGGTTACATAGTTTTGAAAATTTTTGCAGAAACGAAAAGATTATTGTTAAGAGAAATTACTGAGGATGACATTGACGGTTTATTTGAACTTGACAGTAATCCAGAAGTTCACAGATTTCTTGGTAAGCAACCAATTATTTCAAAGGATCAATTAAAACCTATTATTGCTATGATTCGACAGCAATATATAGATAATGGCATTGGTCGTTGGGCAATTGAGGATAAACTAAATGGAGACTTTATTGGTTGGACAGGATTGAAATTTGTCACTGAAGAGATAAATCATCATATAAATTATTACGATTTAGGCTACAGACTTATTCAAAAATTTTGGGGAAAGGGAATAGGAACTGAGTCAGCATTGGCCAGTGTGAGATATGGGTTTGAAACAATTAATTTAAATCAAATATTTGGCATGTGTGAATCAGGTAATGTGGCTTCAAAAGCTATCTTATTTAAATGCAACTTTCAAATTGCAAATACTTTTGAATATGAAGGTAAAGAACATTGTTGGTTTAAAATTGAAAGACCTCATTGGTTACTTATGACAAAAAGTCATGGTTGATCTCGAAATATTGCGGAAGATAGCTCTTTCTTTAGATAACACTTATGAGGATAAACATTTTGATAAAATTTCTTTCAGAATTAACAATAAAATATTTGCGACCTACAATATAAAAGATACTATAGTTTGTATTAAATTATCGGAAATTGACCAAAATGTTTTTACTTCAATGAACAAAGGAATATTCTATCCCGTGCCTAATCGATGGGGAAAAATGGGATGGACCTACATAGATACTTCTCATGTGGAAAAGGAGATTTTTCAGGATGCAATATATTCTGCGTATCAACAAGTCCTAAAGAAGGCATAACCTTAGCTAATTTTTTGTGATTTGGGATGGATAATCAACATTCATGTTATCTTGTGTCATAATTACAAATACTACTCAAGTAAATGCTATTTAATTCCATAGAGTTTCTCATTTTTTTTCCTATTGTAACATTGCTCTTCTACTTGTTACACAATAAATACAGATGGATCCATTTATTATTCGCAAGTTGTGTTTTCTATATGTTCTTTATCCCACAATATATTTTTATATTACTTATTACAATATTGATTGATTATTATGCTGCGATATGGATAGAAAATACTACAGACTCAAGGAAAAAGAAATATTTAATTATTAGTATTGTTTCTACATGCTTGGTTTTAATAGTCTTTAAGTATCTTGAATTTTTCAATCAGAATATGTTATATTTAAGTCATAAAATTGGCTTCTATTATCCTGAAAAAGCAATTAAAATTATACTCCCAATAGGATTATCCTTTCATACTTTTCAAAGTTTAAGTTATGTTATTGAAGTCTACCGTGGCAAACAAAAAGCTGAAAAACATTTTGGGATATATTCCTTGTATGTCATGTTTTACCCACAACTGGTAACAGGTCCAATTGAACGTCCACAAAACTTACTTAGGCAATTAAGAGAGCATAAAATTTTTAAAGATTCAAACTTAATTGAAGGCTTAAGATTAATTTTGTTTGGTTTGTTCACTAAGATGGTAATTGCAGATAATCTAGGGGAATATGTCGATCAAATATATTCTAATCCTCCGTCTTATAATACCGTGAGCATTCTCATTGGTTTGTTTTTTTATTCTTTTCAGATCTATTGTGATTTTTATGGGTATTCGACCATTG
>JBDSHL010000048.1:0-1747 GCA_039918515.1 Saprospiraceae bacterium
CTGGAGTTTGGTTATTTTCTTTGATAAAAAACGGGAATTATTTCATTAACGATGGGATTTAGGGAGTTCGCTATTAGTCGTTGTTTTGCTACGAAGTCGGAGAAAGATTTTCCAAGTTGTTCATACCAATAGTACCCTCTAAAAATATTTAATATGTTATTTGTTGATGATCTATTATTTTCATTTCGCTTTTCCCATTTTGCTTTTGGCAAACTAATTTTGTTTTTCAATTTATTGTTTATGTAATCTGCTAATTGTACAAATGCATGCATCGCAACAACAAACTGTGGCACCTTGGTTGCAGCTATTTCATTCCTAACTTGAGCATCACCACATCCATTCGTAGTTTTTTCTTCTCTGAAATTTACCTCAATTTCCCATCTCCACAAATAAGCTTGTAATAATTTTTCAATTTCTAAATTATTGTCAGTACATATTAAATATGCTGGTTGCCTATATAATATCTTTCCTCCATTCTTTTTTCTATACCCTAGTGGTCTAATGACAACTAACTGAATTATATGCATTTTTCCAGCTACAGTCCACCTAAGTGATTTTAAAATTTTTACATTAAGCTCATGGGTTTTACCTACCGCCCATGCCGTAACCTTCTGCCAAGGTATGCTCTCTGCTTGCCTGACTTCTTCTGGTGTAGGTGCTAATAATCCGTATACTTTATTTCTACCTTTTGTTTTTTCGGATTCAGGTAAAAAATTAAAATGTGCATCTTTTCTAACTCGACCTATTAATGTTACTCCTTGCGGTAGTCCTTTTAACACAGTTCTATTGGTATAACTTCCATCGACACTTAAATATAACTCTCTATCCGCAGCTCCTTGTTCAAATAATCTTTCTCTCAAACATTTTATTCTTTCCAATCCTTGCTTACTTAGGTTTTGTTTTTTCTTAGATTCTTTAAAGGCTGTTATTTCTTCGTTCGTCGCTTTTTTTGAAGGCTTCTTGACACTTGGACAATGAAAAAAATCTATAGGAATCGCTTTAGATTGGCAATGAAAGTCATTATCATGTAATGACATTGAAATTTGTATAAACCTTTGTGCCCAAATGAAATTAGTATGAAAGGCAGGTCCTAAGGGATCGCGTCGCCAACTGGTGCCGTGTATATTTTTACCTACTTTTCTTATAATAGTATCATCCATATGAACCACCATCATTTGCTCCGGATTTAGTTGTTCTAAACAAACCTTAGAAGCAACTTCAAATAATTTATCCGTATTCATTCGACTTCCCCAAAATAATTGATAAGCTGAAGTCCAATCAATGAATTGCTTACCAATAGAAATAAGCATTCCTGTAATAGTCACTCTCCCAAGGCAAGTAAGAAGCCCATAGGCTAATTCTTTAGCTCTCACCATAGTCCTTTTTTGCTTGAAAGAATTTTCACATCTAACAAAAATGCTATCAAATATTGATTTTACGTTGACTTCTTCTTTAGTTTTTTTTTAAGTCCCGCAACTGCAGAATCCGATCTTCTTAAAACTAAATTCTGATGATCATCAATTAGCCATTCAACAATCTCTCCTGCAGATAATTCAATGGCTTGAGCAACTGCAGAAGGAAAGTTGACATAGTATTGTTCACTCTTCTCCCTCTTGATTAATTGTATTTTAGTAATATATCCCATATCTAGTATTTTAACTAGTTACAAAGATATACTATAAACCACCATCTGCACTACATTTTAGCCAATTATTTTTAAATTATTTTCAATATAACCAAACTCCAG
>JBDSHL010000049.1:0-1852 GCA_039918515.1 Saprospiraceae bacterium
GATATACTGCAGCTTCTACTATTGGTCATGAAATCACCCATGGATTCGATGATCAGGGAAGACAGTATGATGAGAAAGGCAATTTGTTAAATTGGTGGACCAAAGAAGATGAGTTAAAATTTAATTCGGAAGCAAAGAAGTTGGTAGTACAGTTTAATTCTTATACCTTACTCGATAGCTTGCATATCAATGGAAGTGCAACCTTAGGAGAAAATATTGCTGATCTTGGTGGTCTGGTATTAGGACTGGATGCATTTAAGAAGACAAAACAATTTCAAGAGGGCAAATTAATTACTGGATTAAGTCCTTTGAAAAGATATTTTATGGGATATGCGCTAGGATGGTTAGGGCATATTAGAGATGAATCTCTTGCTTCACGATTATTAACGGATGTACATTCACCTGCGAAATATCGGGTACTGGGACCTTTTGTAAATGTAAATGATTTCTATTCAACATTTGATATAAAGCCAGGCGATAAAATGTATAAACCGGATTCATTACGAGTTAGAATTTGGTAATTAATTTTTGACACCATTTTAAACAAAATGAAAAAATTCGCAATAGCTATTCATGGAGGAGCTGGTACGATTCTTCGTTCTCAGATGTCTGACGATAAGGAAAAACAATACAAATCTGCACTTGAAGAGGCTGTCCATAATAGTTATGAAATTCTTTTTCACGATGGAACTGCCTTAGATGCAGTTGAACAAGCGGTTGTAATTCTTGAAGACTGCCCATTATTTAACGCAGGCAAAGGATCCGTTTTTACGCATGAAGGAAGACATGAGATGGATGCTTCCATTATGGATGGATTAAGAAAAGATGGTGGAGCAGTAAGTCTGCTTCGTAATATAAAAAATCCAATTAAACTTGCGAGACTGGTTTTAGAAAGATCAGAACACGTTTTGTTGGCAGGTGAAGGAGCAGAAATTTTTGCAAAAGAGCAAGGAATAGAATTTGCAGACCCTGAATATTTCTACGACGAACTTCGTCACAATCAATTACTTTCTGCACTTTCCTCTAATAAAGTAATTTTAGATCACACAGAAATAGATCCTAAAAAATTTGGTACTGTTGGTGCTGTTGCATTAGATAAAAATGGCAACCTTGCTGCAGCAACTTCTACGGGTGGAATGACCAATAAAAAATGGGGAAGAATAGGAGATACGCCCATTCTAGGCGCGGGCACTTACGCTAATAATGAATCTTGCGCTGTTTCTTGTACAGGATCTGGTGAGTATTTTATTAGAAGTGTTGCAGCATTTAACATCCATTCATTAATGATATATGCACGCATGAATCTAAGTGATGCATGTTATAAAGTTATACATGAGATTCTACCTTCTATAGGTGGAGACGGAGGATTAATTGCTATTGATAAACATGGAAATTTCTGTCTGGATTTTAATACTGAAGGGATGTATCGAGCCTTTCTAAGTTCTCATGATCAAAAAATCATTGGTATATACAAGTAAAACTTATTGCAATTATCATTTAGTACAGGTCGTTTACTAGTTAGCGTAAATTATAAAATACTCCGAAGAAATAAAATATTTATAGAGATGTATGAAATTCGTCGTATTTATAGTAAAATAGTTACCATCCTAGTATTATAAAACTTATTTATTCTATCTCAAATTGAGTATAGAAATGTTTCTAATCTCATTTTTAATTCTGGCCAATCTTCTTTATAAATTAGATACTCGTAATTTGGTCTATTCAATTCTCCAGCGTAAGCAACATTAATTTCACGAACTTTTAAGGCTCCCAATTTTTCAATTGATTTCTGTGAACGCACATTGTTATTTCCAATATGAAAAAGAACTTTATTGACATATTGGAAAGCGTG
>JBDSHL010000050.1:0-5653 GCA_039918515.1 Saprospiraceae bacterium
CTTTGATCTTCTTCGATCAGTTTCTTCTATTGTTCTTCTCATTGAATCGGTTATTTTATCCGCATAAAAAATAACCAGTCCATTGGCGTTTCTTGCAGCACGTCCTGCTGTCTGTGTTAAGGATCGATCACTTCTAAGAAATCCTTCTTTGTCTGCATCCAATATTGCAACCAAGGATACTTCAGGAAGATCTAATCCTTCTCGAAGTAAATTTACACCCACCAATACATCAAATTCTCCTAATCGCAGGTCTCTAAGAATTTCAACACGTTCCATCGTGTCAATTTCTGAGTGCATATACTTACATCGAAGATTGAGCCCTTGAAAATATTTGCTTAGTTCTTCAGACATTCTTTTAGTTAGAGTTGTTATCAAGACTCTTTCACCAACTTCTTTTCTTTTCTGAATCTCTTCGAGCAGATCATCTATCTGATTAATAGATGGTCTTACACTTATCGGGGGATCCAACAATCCTGTTGGTCTAACAACTTGTTCTACAACCAAACCTTCCGTTTTTCCAAGTTCCAGATCTCCGGGCGTAGCACTAACATAAATTACCTGATTAATCTGCAATTCAAATTCTTCAAAACTCAAAGGCCTATTATCCAATGCTGATGGCAATCGAAATCCAAATTGCACTAAATTCATTTTTCTTGATCGGTCACCTCCCCACATTCCTTTTATTTGTGGAAGTGTGGCATGGCTTTCATCTATAATCAACAAATAATCATCTGGGAAATAATCCAACAAACAAAAAGGCCTAGTTCCTTTGGCTCTGCCATCAAAAAACCTTGAATAATTTTCAATGCCACTGCAATATCCTAATTCCCTCATCATCTCAAGATCAAACTGGGTGCGTTCTTCAATTCTTTTTGACTCTAAATATTTCTTTTCAGATTCAAAATATTTCTTTTGGGCAAACATTTCATCTTCTATCGTATGTATAATTTTATGCAATCTGTCCTTAGGAGCTACATATAGATTTGCAGGAAAAATTGCAGCATATTCCATACTGGTAATTCGTTTTCCTGAACTGATTTCTATTTCATCAATTTGTTCAATCTCGTTTCCAAAAAAATAATTCGTAAGCCCGTTTGGATATAAGGCAAATAGATGTCAATGGTATCTCCTTTTACTCTGAAATTTCCTCTTTGAAGGTCCGTTTCCGTTCTATTATATAAGGAGTCCACAAGCCTGTGAAGAAAATCATTTCTTGCAATCACTTGACCTTTTTTAATTCGAATAATTCCAGCTTTGTAATCTTCAGGATTTCCCATACCATATATACAGGACACAGTAGCAACCATAATTATATCTCTCCTGCCTGACAGTAAAGTTGAAGTAGCTTTTAACCTCAATCGATCTACTTCTTCATTAATCTGAAGGTCTTTTTCAATATAAGTGTCACTTACAGATATATAAGCTTCAGGTTGATAGTAATCATAATAAGAAACAAAATATTCTACTGCGTTATCTGGAAAAAACTCTTTGAATTCTCCATACAATTGAGCTGTTAATGTTTTATTATGAGAAAGGACCAATGTAGGTCTGTTTACATTGGCAATAACATTGGCTATGGTAAAAGTCTTCCCGGACCCTGTAACTCCTAACAATACTTGATGCTTCTCATCGGACAGAACCGCATCTGTTAATTGTCTTATAGCTTCTGGTTGGTCACCTGAAGGCTGATAATTTGAACTAATTTTAAATTCCTGATTGCTCATTGTAAAATAACTTGTAAAATTACACCATTATGTCGTCTGTTAATCTAAACTATAAAAAACTTGGTTATAAAAAGCCATTAATTATATTGCATGGCTTGTTTGGCAGTCTTGATAATTGGCAGACAATTGCTAATAATTTACAGGATGACTTTACTATTTATCTGATTGATCTAAGAAATCATGGTAGATCAACCCATACAGATGAAATGAGTTACTCACTTATGGCAGAAGACATCATAAGTTTCATGGAATTACAAGATATTCCATCTTGTAAGATTATTGGACATTCTATGGGTGGAAAAGTAGTACTTGAATTATTGAAAGATTTTCCTTATAAGATTGAAAAAGCCATCGTTATTGATATTTCTGTAAAGGCTTACAAAGGTCATCATGAAGAAATATTCAAGGGAATGTATAGTTTAAATTTATCTACGCTTTCTAAGAGAACAGAGGCCGATAATCAGCTAACTTCTCACATTCCTGATTCTACTACACGTCAATTTATCTTAAAAAGTTTAGATCGTAAATCAGATGGCTCGTTTGAATGGAAAGTAAACCTCAATGCTTTATATAACAATTATTCCAATATAAATGCAGAAATCAAATTTACTGAAAGCATCGATTCGGAAGTGTTGTTTTTAATGGGTGAAAATTCGAATTATTTAAATGCTCAAGACGAGATTGAATTGAAAGGTATTTTTCCTAACGCTACTTTCTTAACAATCAAAGGTGCTGGACATTGGGTTCATGCTGAGAAACCACTTGAAACATTAAACGCGATAAAACATTTTTTTCAATAAAAAAAATCTCAAGAACAGTTCACCATCTTTGAGATTTTTATACTTTTAATTTAAATTTTCTTTATAATTGTTGCTTCATATTACTTGGCGTTGGCGAAACTTGTCAAGCTTTAGGATGAGCCTGCGTCCTATAGATAACCTTGATCGAGCTGGATGGGCTACTATGAATGCAGATTCGTTATACAATTACCACAGGAATTATTTAGACTTGTCAATGGTTTTAAAAATTAAGATATTAATTTTTAAATATTTGCTGATGACCAAAATATAAAAGAAATTTAATTGTTATAGTTTGAAATTATTGTAGTATGAACACAAGGGTTGGACATTTATCGAAGATGCTAAATAAGGATGTAGGCTGGAGCCTACGAACCAGGACAAATAATAATGGCGGAATTTGTAATAAATTAGAAGTAGAAATAAACCACCCACCAACACTACTCATAGATAATGCATTAAAAAGTTTTACGCCAATCAACAAAATCCCTTGCAAATGAAAGAAAAGTTACGATTAGCTTTCTTATTGTGCCTGAAAATTCAGCTAGTCTTAATCGCTTTAATTGCAAGCATATCAGCAATATATCTTAAAAATATATTGGTTATTTTTTACTATTTAATGTTTAGCGGATCTGTTTATTTACTGTATGTTGTTCCCATTTTCCTACTCCTATATTTACTTATCTTATTTGCAGATTATTTATTTAAAAATCAGAAAAACTATCGTGTATGCTTTGTAGTGGGGGTTTATGTAATACTGTTAATTACCTTTAGTAAGTATTGGTTAAAGGATTACAAGATGTTAACTGATTCCAATTTTGATATAAATGAAACTTTTAGATATATGCTTAAAAAGGGGTTTCCATTTTTAAATACGTTGATTTCATATACATTATTTATCATTCTCTACTATAATAAGATTGATAATAAAAAATCTAATACGAATTTAGATTCTAATGTAGATTCAAATTAGTACAAGTTTCACGATCGTAAAAATTGCTATTCAGTTACAATATACCTAAGCCTTGAAAATAAATCACCATTTTGAGCGTTGTTCATTATAGTTTAAAAAGAATTATAAATTTGATCCTAATACTGGTGATTTGGAAGGGGGAGAATTCTATTTTAAGATTACGGATAACTTTGGTGAAGATAAAGAGGATGTAACTGATATTAACAACAAGTTGCCGTTGCCTAAAGCTCTTGGAATACCCATTGGGTATAATTCTTGGTGGCTGTTGCAACTTAATAGATGTTACACCCCATTCATTACGGATATTCAAATCAAAGCTAAAATTAAAGGCAAGCTATGAATCCTCAATATGTAAATGATAAAAATTTAATAAGATTTATGATTGGTATTATTGTAGTTTATTATTCTTATAAATCCCTTAATTGGGTATATGGGTATTTTAACACTCCGCATATTGAGTTTTATCAAGTCTCATCCAAAAGCAAAGAAGAATGGATGATAAATCAGAATAAGCCTTTTGATACTATTTATTCTAAATATTATACTTATGTCATAGATGGTTATCGAGACTTTAAACAATACCATCAGGTAATTGATAGTTTTTTTTGCAATCTTCGACCTAGCAATATAGAAAAGTACTATTCATTTTCTGCAAATTTCTATTTCAGATCAAAATATACTATGGAAGATATGGATTATAACACATTTAATCGGCGTTATGAACATTATCGTATATGTGGATACAATGTAACTAATGGAAAAGATTTAATCGAAGCATATTATTATAATGACAAAAATAGTCAAGGCGATTATAAGAAGACTGAATTTAGTTGCAAATAAAGTATAGTTTTATTTATTACGCGTTTATATAAGTCTTCTAGATGTATCATTGATAAAATATATGTTACTGTTTCATAGATTTTAATTAAGAGTTCAGAACAACATTTACCTATAATTTATGTTATAAATTCGATCCTATTCTTAAGACTTGGGAAGAAGAATTCTATTTTAAGATTACAGATAATTGGGGTTTAGATAAAATGGATGTTACTGATAACTTTGGATTGGCTAAGCACGATGAATTAGAATATCAGAATCATGATAAAGGAATGTGTATTAAGATTGGACATTACGGATTCCCAGCTTGGTGGAGATTACAACATCAGCATGACTACCTACTAATTATCAATGATATAAGAATTTGTGCAACGATTAAGGGCTAAATTTAATGATCATGAAGATGAATCTTTTCTTTCTTTTTTCAATTTTTTCAATATTATCTTGTTCACAAAAAAAATTTGTACCTTTATTAATTGAGTCATTTCCGATTTTAGATAGAAACGATATTATTTATATAGGAAGGGATACTGGAACTTTCAAAATTATTAATTTTCTCGTGAGCAATTACTCAAATAGTAAAAACAATATTTTACAGATAGATAGTATTGCTTGTGCCAATAGTGAATTTAAAGGCCAATGTATAAGCAAAATATCAATTTACTTTATTTTAAAAAATGGTTTGATGACAGAAGCTATAGTTAAAAATCATTATGAGGATATTTTTGAAAAAGCTATCAAGAAACAATATTTATTTACTTATGAGATTATTCAAAATGCAGGTAAGCAGTCATCTGAATATTATAAAACATATTATAGTGATGGAAAAAGTTTTGAAAGTATTGGTTTTAAATGTAATTAAAACCCATTGTTGGGTATGCTCTAGCTCATGCTAAAGCTTAATAGATTTCGCCTATCAATGGGAGGAATGAATCTTGGAGATTGTGGACAGGATTTAGGTAATATTCAATTAGATCAAGATAAGAAAGAATTTTTAATAGTACTGCACCAGATAACATTCCAGATAATTTTTAATATATGAGTTTTAAATATTCAATCGTTTTATTTTCATTTCTTCTAAGTTCATGTAATATGTTAAACTCTATAAAAAAAATACAAAGTGTTGAATACTATTATAATAGTTATTTAACTTCGGAGGAATTAACTTCTGAGCAACAAATTCGAACAAAAGATAAAATAATTATTACAAACGAAATAGAATTACAAATATTTCAGAAATTTATTCCTATGGATGAATTTTCTATTGTTAAGGGATTTAGGCCAGTGATTATTATTTATACTAATGGTTCTAAAGATTTGTT
>JBDSHL010000051.1:0-3298 GCA_039918515.1 Saprospiraceae bacterium
GCAATGAAATAGGTTTTTCCTAAACTCATCGTTGTAGCATCGAAACAAAAATTTCCAGTATTATTCGTTTTGATAAAATTTCCATTGCGAGGATTATTAGCCGATCCATCATAGAGTACATAACGAAGAACATCATTAGGATCCAGAAATCCTAAAGCATTCATATATTTTGTTTGACCACAACCATCACTACATAATATAATTGGAGTGGTATCTAATATACCTAGTTTGGTTAAACAATTACAAGTAAATGAGCTATCAAAAATATCTACATTGCAATTGTTAATATCCTTAATGTTTAATTTGAATGTTTGACCGCTTGGAATTCTATTGGATTGCCATGTATTAGTATTTACTTTCAAGATTCCATTTAATACTTTAGTTCCATTAAGGTAGGTTCCGCCAATATTCCATGTTGGCCGATCGCCATTTTTTGAATCAATAATTATACTATAGTTCTCAGCTACACTATCACAAATAAATTGAATAGAGTTGTCCACAAATTCGGGTGAATCAAAAAATGAAATTCTCACCGTATCATCTTTAGAACAATTATAATTTTTTCCTTCTAAAATGTAAACATAGGTTCCTATCATATCAACAGATACATCCGTAACAATAGAATTTGAGTTTTGAAATATTGAATTAGAGCCATTTGGCTTGGATAATAATCTCCAAGTTGGATTACCAAATGACAAAATTCCATTTAATTTGTATGTTAACCCACAAACCTTATCGTCAAAACCTGCAATAGGCATCGGATAGGGCTCAAAAACTATTCTCATGTTATTCGATACCTTAGCACAAAAATCGCTTTTATCCACAATACTATCCTTTGGATTTTTGTCATCCCCAACTATTCTGGTAATAAAATAAGGATTATTTATTCCTACTTTCATTCTTTTAGGGTCAAAACAAATGAGGTCATTCTTCGAGTAAAAAGTATCCAATACACTCAAAGGATTGTTATATGAAGAGTTATGCAAAATATACATCACAACATCTTCAGATGGATCAATTGTCTCGGCAATTAAATCTTTGATTCTTATACAAGAATCAACACAAGATTTTGAAGTTGCTGTATCGAGTTGACCAGCATTGATTGGTCCACAATTGCAATTATAAGTATCAGAAATTACCTGTGATTCACAGCCATTTGCATCGCGAACTTTAATCGTAAAAAAGGTAAGGCTGTTAATTGAATCAGATTCCCACTTTGCTCCAATTATTTTGCCGTTATTGGTCGAAGGAGGTACAATTAAAACATAAGGAGACTTTCCATTGAGTATATCAGCGGTTACTTTGTATCTTCCGCCATTCATACCAGAACCTAATTCCACACAGAATTTATCCACATTTTGAATGTCAGGATTTTGATTAAATGTAATATTAACTTCATCTTCCCTAACACAGAGACCATTCTGATTATCTTCTTTCAATATAAAAGTATAACTTCCAAAACCGCCTAGTGCCAAAACATTGGTACTGGAATTAGCACTATTAATAAAAGAAACTGCTTTTCCGTTTTTTTCTCTCCAGCTTACAACCGATGCATTTATAGATTTAAATCCATTCAAATCAAAATTATCATTGCATATTGCAGTATCTCTTCCTGCGTTTGGTTTTGGGATTTCATAGAAAATGAAAGGAGTTCCAAATGAAGTTTTTAGGCAGCCTTTTGTTAGGTCTAAATTTCCATTTCCGTCTGCCCTACCAAGCCTTGCTCCAATATAATAAATCTGTCCGAAATTAAAAATTGGATCATAGACAAAAGAATTAGTATTTATATATTTTAATATGGAATTAAGTGGATCCGCAACATTTGAATAAATAAAAAATAGAACAGTGTCGCGATTAGGAGCAAGATCTAATTTCTCAATGGTTCTATCGTATATAATATTTATGGTTCCATCCGTACAAACTTTTTGAATTATTTTTGAAATGACACCAATTTCATTGCTACATAAACATTCATGCGATTGAATATAATCAAAACTGCATCCGTTGATATCTTCGATAGTTACTGTATCATTCACATTATTTGGAATTAATATAGAAGTATATACATTCATGGCGTCAATAATGCCATTTCCTTTTTTAACTTTATAAGGTGGATTGCCTTTAATTATGGTAAATTTTTGAGTGTACGATTTCTGATCAGGTTCGCAGATATAAGTAGTAATTCCTTTGGTTGGAGTTTCAAAGAAGCTTAAGTAAACGGTGTCTGAAGCAGTGCAACCAAATCTCGTTTCAGCAATTACAAAACCATACTTACCATAAGACATAACAGTCACAGTAGGTGTAGGAGAAGTGTTCTGTGCAATCACTGCAATTGGTCCTGAAATTTGTTTCCATGTTCCGCCACCAGCATTGAATATGCCATCAATAGTGTTGACCAATCCACAGATAGATTTATCTGGACCTGCTTTAGGATTAGGATAAGGTTGTACATTGATCTCAATACAACATTCTGGACTAGGAGGACAATCGCTTTCATAGTGATAACAAATTTTACCAATAGCTGGCAGTCCAAGTCCTGGGTCATAATCCCAGATTACTTCTATAGTTGATTTTGTGATGGGATTAGGAGTGAGAATTGTTCCATTTTTTACTGTCCATATATGCTTTACATTATTTGGGAAAATAGTATCTGTAGAATAAAACCCCGATTCACCTTTACAATATTCCAAGTCACCTTTAGGACATACCATATTCGATTTAAGTAAATCTTCGTTTAAATTTTCACAAAAGGTAAATGTGCATGTACTTGTTTGATTATTTAAACTTCCTTTTATTGTAATATCAACACAATAATTTTCCTTACCAAATATTTCAATAATAGAATCAGTTCCTAAACTTGCTTTGGTAAAATCACTTTTTAAGTACCAATTAAAATCATAGTCTAAAGTTGAATAGCTATTGACAATACAAGTGCTATCAATTACTTGTGTTTCTAAAAATAATTTGCCTCCTGAGCAATATTCAATTTGCTTAGTACCAATATTTAGAAAAGTTAAATACAACAAATAACTGCTATCACACAAATGAGGATCTGTTGATTTAGATAAGAAGATTTCCTTTCCATCCTCACATGAAGTAAAATTTTGTTGAGTCACGATGTCAACATACTTATTCCCTTGACACAACAAGTGAAATTCCTTTGGTTGAATGGGTTTAGGCAAAGCGATAAATGTAATCTGTGAATCGATACCGCAACAATTTTCTAAAAATCTTTGGGTATAGACTCCTGAAGTATCGATTGCCAAATTAAACCATTGGTAAGGTCGGGATTCAAAGC
>JBDSHL010000052.1:0-1887 GCA_039918515.1 Saprospiraceae bacterium
GTTGCCGAAGCCAATATGATAGGTATAGCAGCAGGTATGGCTACAACTGGATTAATACCTTATACAGGAACTTTTGCCAATTTTTCTACGGGAAGAGTTTATGATCAAATTCGCCAATCCGTTGCCTATTCTGGTAAAAATGTCAAAATATGTGCTTCTCATGCAGGAGTTACTTTAGGTGAAGATGGCGCTACGCATCAAATTCTAGAAGACATTGGTCTAATGAAGATGCTGCCTGGGATGTGTGTTATCAATCCGGCAGATTATGCCCAGACCAAAGCGGCAACAATAGCCATTGCTAATTATTCCGGACCCGTTTACTTGAGATTTGGACGTCCTGATTGGCCAGTATTTATGGCTGATGAAAAATTTGAAATTGGCAAAGCAATTTTGTTGAAACCTGGTACTCAGGTTTCGGTGTTTGCAACCGGTCATATGTTATGGCAAGCCTTAGAAGCTGTAAGAGCATTAGAAAAAGAAGGTATAGATTGTGAATTAATAAATATTCATACGATAAAGCCTATAGACTCAGAAAGTATTCTTCTATCTATTAAAAAAACAGGCAGAGCAGTTTCTTGTGAGGAGCATCAAAGAAATGGTGGACTCGGAGACAAAATTGCACAGTTAGTTGCCCTACACCATCCTGTTCCAATGGAATATGTTGCGGTCAATGATTCATTTGGTGAAAGTGGCAAACCTCTTGAACTTCTTGACAAGTATGGACTCGGTGTTAAAGATGTGATTGCAGCAGTTCGGAAAGTATTGATGAGGTAGATTACTTTTTTAATTTTAAATAAATTATTGAAAGTGCATATTCTAAATGATCAGCATTTACATTTTCATGCCTTACAAAGTCACCTGAAACACAACCGGAGTGACCTTAGCCGCTATGTTAGTTGTATGAATTGTTTTCAGATGTGAATTTTCTTTCTAATAAGCTTCCCATATTTTTTGTCTTCAATTTAATAAACTCATCATTCAATTTTGATTTATAATTGACTATCTAAATAAGTAACTAATGCCAATTCTAATCATAGAGCTTTTAGCCGATCCGACTAATGGTTTTCCAGTCAATGGTTCAGGATAATAAGAATTGGTTACATTTATTAATCCTATATTATAAGACACATTAACTTCTAAAATTTGAAACTTGAACCGAAGACCTGAATTAATTCCTATATCATACTTTGTATATCCTGAATGTTGTTGAAGTGAATCACTATAATAAACAAATTTTTGCTTAAAAATTAGATGATCAAATTGAATTCCTGCCTGCAACGCCAGGTTATTAAAGATATAATAATTAATAGCCAATGGGAAAGTTGCATAATTACTCTTGTCTGAATTTGGCCATGAAATATATTTTGTCTCATTTTTTCTTTGATAAAATCCAAAACCTAAAAGCGCAGATACTTTTTTATATATTGGTACTTCATAAGCAAACCCAACTGTGAATCCGATCCCTTTAATACTAATAGAGTCATTAATTTTATAGTTTTGCCTATTAAACCAATATTTATTCACTGATAAACCAACCAAAACCGTTTTTGATTGTGCCTTCAAGTGAATTAAACTTGCATTAAAAGAAAAAATTAATACAATAACACATTTTAAGCAATTTTTCATTATAAAACTAGTTTATAAATAAATGAAATTTGGATTGCATGAGTCTTATATAGTCTGTTTTCATTCGCAATATTTGGGATCTATTATTACATCAATAAACAATTCAAATTAGATTTATTTTTATATAATTATCTAAATAAGTAACTAATACCAATTTTAAGTGAAGTACTCTTAGCTGATAGAGTTGACGGGCTACCTGTTAATGGATCTGGAGCATAAATATTGAATATTTTTTTTAAGCCTAAGGAGAATGAGCCATTT
>JBDSHL010000053.1:0-11231 GCA_039918515.1 Saprospiraceae bacterium
TTTTCTTTTAAAATTCCAAATAGTAATATATTCATAATAATAAGTAACCCGCTCAATAGAGTATAAGTTTAATGGAAGCCAATATCAATACTATTGCTAATGTATAATGGAGGGCTTTCATTGAAGCTATCCGGCTTCCCCAGGTAGCGCCGATCATTGCTCCTAAAAAGGCTATCGTCCACCACAACCACGGCATAGTAAGTAAAATATCCTGTTTCTGTGAGAGGCTAACTAATCCTGCGAAACTATTGAGCGCAATAAACAATGCAGAAATAGCTGCCGTTTGTTTCATGTTTGCCCAACCGAAAAATAGTAATATGGGGCTTAATAAAATGCCTCCTCCAATTCCAATCAATCCGGACACATAACCAATTAATGCACCAATTAATAATGCAGGTATCCAGGGTATTGCTGCCATTTTCTTTTCTTCAATAGGTATTATTCCCAATAAACGGATTACCGGAATAATCAATAAGACTCCAAGAATAGTTTTATAAATTTTAATATCCAACGTAAATGTAGCTCCCCAGTATGCCATCGGAATAGATAGTAATAAAAATGGGAGCGCTTTTTTCCAATGGAAATGTCCCTGATGTGCATACTGAATAAAAGCAATCGATGAAACTAAAATGTTGAGAATTAATACAGAAGGCCTGATCTCAGTAACCGACAATCCATAAATCGCCATCAATGAAAGATAACTACTCGCTCCGCCATGTCCGACAGAAGAATATAATACCGAAACGACAAACAGCAATATGATTAATAGCCATTCATTCATCTTGCAGTTTGATTAAGTGAGTCAATGTAATGGACTTCAACCCATTCATTTTCTTTTACAATAAGTTGTTCTGCAGGAATTACTACTAGGCAATTTGCTTTTGCAAAACTATTGAGTAAGTACGATTCTTGCGAAGATAAAATTTCAACCTGGTTTCCACTTGCATATCCTTTAAGAAAATGTGTTAGCGGAGATTTTTTTTCATAGACGTTTTTTAGTTGTAGTTTCGAAGTGGGTAATGTATAGTTTTTAAATCCACACAGTTTTCGAAGTGCAGGATAAACATATTCATAAAAACAACTCAACACGGAAGATGGATTACCTGGCAAACCAAAAAAAAGTTGGTTTTGCTTTACACCAAAATAAAGAGGCCTTCCCGGTTTCTGAGCAACTTTATGAAATATCTTTTTTACCCCAACTGTGTTCAATGCTGGTTCGACGAAATCGTAATTGCCTGCAGAGATTCCACCAGTTATTAAAATAATATCCGCGATTTCCATCGCTTTTGAAATGGCACGTTCGACCGATTTAAGCTCGTCTTTTACTTTGACGATTTTTTTTGCTTTCAAATGCATGGACTGCAGTGCGGCATTCAGTGTATAACTATTGGACTCAAAGATTTCGCCGGGATTTAATTTTTCACCCGGAGCCCTGAGTTCTGATCCGGTAACGAGGATTGCAATAGACGGACTCTG
Organism: Saprospiraceae bacterium; assembly: GCA_039918515.1. Classification (GTDB taxonomy): domain Bacteria; phylum Bacteroidota; class Bacteroidia; order Chitinophagales; family Saprospiraceae; genus Vicinibacter. Next base: position 1,477 of record JBDSHL010000053.1, read on the forward strand.
ATAAATTTTTATTTTATCCATGCCCAACATCGTTAAGTAACCTATAGATGCAGGATTGATAATATGTCCTTCCGGTAATGCTTCTTCACCTTTTTTTATCTGCGATGCTTTTAATCGGATGTTAGCTCCCAGTCGCACAGCTAGAGGATCCAGTATTTTTATACTATTGTTTTCGTATATTGTATTTTCTTTAATGACAATGGTATCAGCTCTTTTCGGAACCATCGCTCCTGTAAAAATGCGAAGGCAGCAGCCATTTTTCATTTTTGTTTGCGGAGCATTTCCAGTGATCACTTCACCGATCACGTTTAATGAATTTGTGTTTAAATCTTCGAAGCGAATAGCATATCCGTCCATGGATGACTGATCAAAACCCGGTGAATGAATTTTAGATTTTACAGATGCGGCAAGCACCTGATTTAAAGCTTGAGCCGGATGTACTTCTACGATATTTCCGTTAACCGTATTGCATAAAATTAATTGAAGTGCTTGTTCGGTTGAGATCATCCATTAATAATTTGAAGGTCCTATCCACCAATGACTAGCATATGACTGTTTTTAATTTCCGAAGTCATAAGTTGTCCACCATATTGTGCTTCTTTTTCTTTGACGTTTTGGAAAATCAAAGGCACGATATCCTCACCATTGCGAAAGGCAGTAAGCAGATCTATATGTGATTGAGCGAACAAACAGTTGCGCATTTTTCCGTCGGCTGATAAACGCATGCGATTACAACCACTGCAGAATGGTTCGGTGACACTACTAATCACTGCAAGGGTTCCAGCATAACCGGCAACTTTAAATTTTTTTGTGGTATCGTGTACTTCATCCGAAAGTTTCATCAGATCATATCGCGATAAGAGTTGATCGAGAATCATACTATAGGAAATCATATTGGTTCGTTCCCATGCATTGTCCGTAAACGGCATGAATTCAATGAAACGCAAATGAAGTGGATGATTGCGTGTGAGTTCGACAAAGTCGAAGATCTCATGATCATTAACGCCTTTCATTAAAACCACATTTAATTTTACATGAAAACCATGATCCAAGAGCAGAAAAATATTTTTGTACACTTGTTCGAATTGATCCGTTTTGGTTATTCCAAAAAAGATTTCCGGATTGAGAGAATCGATGCTGAGATTGAGTGATTTTACATTTGCCTTTTTAAGTACATCAATATGTCGGTCGATGAGAAATCCATTTGTCGTTAAGGTAAGTTCAATAGGATATTCACTTAATTTTTCTAGGATCTCTCCGAATTCTTTGCGAATGGTTGGCTCTCCACCTGTAAGTCTGATTTTATTAACTCCTTGTTGAATAAAAATCCCTGCAATCTGATAAATCTCCTCAATACTCATTAAGGCTTCAGATTTCATTTTCCTTATTTTGTATTGTGGGACACAATACGTGCAATTAAAATTACAGGTATCGATCAGTGAAATTCTGAGATAATTGTGTATTCGTCCGAAGGTATCGTAGAGTGGCATGTCTTAAATGTACTACAAAGGTACGATAATCAGAGGAGAACGCCAGAATCTGAGGTATCAGCCATTGTGAAAAAAGCTAATATAAGATTCGCATATATGTTTAAGTACCTGTTTACAAATAAAAGTTCAGCGATGTCTGTCAAGCCCGCCTTGCGACAAACCCAATGATCCGCCTTGTGAAGAATTGACTTGAAAAGGAAAGGCTAACACTTAATTTGGGTTTAATGTCATAAAAACTTTCTGTCAAAAGCAGTAAGTTCAAGATTTGTTGTGTTCCAAAAAAGTTGTAGCTATCTAAAAATTGTATGAAGAGTGGCTGATTGTGTGGGAAATTTCCACTCAAACCAAGTTGAAAATTGAACGGGCTATAGACCTTGAAGCTTTGCATTTTTCCTGCCATTAATTATAAAAATTTTGTGTGTAATTTTATATCCATTCTAAAAATTTATGCTCTTGTAGTTTTTGAAGTTGTGGAGGAATACTATTCAAATTTTCTAAGGAAATTACTTTTTCATATTTTTTTAAATACTCAATGGCCATTTTTTTACTGTTAAATTCCTCATTCGCATATTCATGACATTTTTTTTGTGAAAATATATTTGAATTTAAAATGGCTTCTTTTAGTTCATCTTTTTTATTGGACAAATACCCAACTTCATCTATTACCAATTCTGGAAGCGAACCATAAGGTGTTCCAAAAATAGGACATCCATAGTAAAGACTTTCAATTATTGCCAGTCCAAAAGGCTCATGCCACCTCACAGGGAAAATCAAACCTTTTGAGCCATTCAACAAATCGTATTTTCGTGTACCTCCAACCATACCGACAAAGCTCACTCTAGGTGAAAAAGTGAACCTAATTCCCATTTTAATATTGAATCTAACTCCCCCCAACACCATCAGTTTTTCAGATTTCGATTCTTTTATGATATCAATCGCACCTACAACATTTTTTACTCTCCATGCTGCATTTCCTAAAAAATGAAAATAATTCCGCTTAACATTAAAATTGGGAGGTGAATATTCGCTCCAATCAAGACCATTGTGTACATAGGAGAAAGAGTTGTATCTCTCCGCATGATTTTTAGAAACAAACACAGTGTTCTTATTTAATTCCTCCAAATTATTGGAATTACCATGCATTGTTATAATATATGGCAAACGAAATGATTCTATATTTTCTGGTGTAAAATTAAAATGAACAACATCAAAATTATTATTTATTTGGTCAATAATAAATTTGCTTTCATCAATAAAGATAACAGAAGCAAATTCACAATAGGATTCTTTTTTGACTAAAAATGTAACTTCATGTCCAAGTTTAGTAAGTTCTTTTCCAAGTCCCCATATCACTCGTTCAGTACCTCCATATAAATAAGCAGGTATTCTCCCTGTATTGACGATTAATATTCTCATATATCTTTCAGGTTAAATTACACACAAGCAGTTTGGTATATAATCAAATGCAGTATATCTTAAATCTGAATTATACTACATGAGAACTCCTCTCTTGTTTTAGATCATATGTTACCAATATACAAATTAATCCCCAGAAAAGTATAGCTGCCTTATCCATTTCTAGAAAATTATTTAGAAATCCATGAGTGAGGTAAGATATTAATGAACATGCACTCATTGAAATAATAATTTTATCAGATCTATCATGTGCCTTGTAATAAACTTTAAAGGAATAGTAAATGCAAAAAAACAAAATTAGTACAAATAATACTCCACCGAAAAGTCCTTGTTCTGCAAGAGGTCCTAAGTATTCTGAATGTGAATTTCCAACATCACCAGAATTGGTGCTTATTTCAGTATAATTTCCAGAAAGCTGAAATGGAGCATATTCTGTCATATATGTTCCTGGACCAAATCCAAAAAGTGGTTTGGTCTTCCACATATCAATTGCGCAAGCCCATCTATTAATTCTCTCTAGATTCGAAGCATCTGAACTAATGTTGGAAATGGATTCAATATTTTCTACCAGATTATCAGAACTTGCAACTTTATTAGCTTCCAAACTTTGGAGAACAGAACTTAAATTTAGTAAAGTGGCAAATAATGCGATAACAATGACAGAAAATAAAAATTTAAATTGAATTCGCAATTTGAATGCAATGAATAGAAGCAAAGATGGAATTACGCTTATCCACGCCGCACGAGAATAAGTAAATATTAAACAGATAATTAAAGCCAGAGTAATTACACTAAAATTTAACTGGCGAACAACCTTCCCTCTATTTAATTGAATTAGTCCTAAAGAAAGTGGAATGCACATTGCATTTATAGCACCAAGAACAGCATGACTTTTAAAGAAAGGTTGCATGGTCCACTGAGAAGGCTTATCTTCAAAATTATAAGTTGAAAGATGAATAACATTATAAATTGAAACTAAAAGCATTGACCAAAGAAACAAACTTATGAATATGGTAATTTTCTTCTTATCAAGAAAATAAAAATAGGATAAAAAATACATTGGAATAATAAACCATAATTTGGAAATCCAGTATTTTATGGAGACCATTTTATCTACACTGGTTAAGCATGTCAGGAACATCCATAATACATAAGCATAAATAAGTATAGAAAAAGGATGTTGAAAAAAATCTTTGGGAAACTCTTTGGTATAAAAAATATAGTAAAAGAATATAAGGACTAAAAAAACCAACAGAGGTTCAGTTGGTAAAGACAAACTAAGTTTACCTAAATCTACATCTGCAGGATTGATAGAAATGGGTGTAAAAAAAGCAATACTATACCAGATGAAATCTGGTTTTATAAATGCAATAATACCAAATAGTAAAATAGGAAGAATAATAAGATTAGACTCTTGTGTTGTGTAAAAACAGTAAAAAACATAGCACACAAGCACTAATGAAGCAAGGAATATATTCCTATTACTCAAAACGAATGAGTTGTCGGATTTCAATCTTGCAGAAGGTTTTTAATCATCGGCCATTTACGTTTTATCAATAAAGCAGAAATAGCAAATATGATAGATGAAAAAACACTTACCAGAATAAACAACCATCTTATTGGCGAATGTTTTCTTTCTGCTGGCACAGCAATATCCACAACAAATTTTTGCGTAAAATCAATATCAATGTCGGCTTTTGTCTGAACCATGAACCTTTTAATATGCATAAGATTTTCAATCTCTCTTTCATATATTCTTTCAATGATATCAAAGCCTTCTCCGCTTTTTATATTTTCATCAACAAGCTTTTTTAATCCTGGTATTTCACTTGTAGAGGCTTGTGCATAAGCTTCAATGAGATATCCACGTTGGAATTGGCTCATTACTCCTGAATTAGTTAGAGTATCCATTTGAATTTTTAAAGAATCAACAATAGCCTTTTGGATTTTGTAATTTTTTTCGAGATTACTCAATAAGTCTTTTGATCTTGTCTTAATCAATTCATATTTAACTGTATCATAAAATTCTGTGAATGAATTGGCGATGTCAGCAGCCATTTGTGGTGATTCATCCAATATTGCAATTTCAATAGAATTATACTTATTTCTTTTTGAGGTCATATTGTCCTTTAAAGTATTTATAACCGTGGTATACGCAAACTTCTCACTGCTATCTACTTTGTAATGGGTAAATAAATCAAACTTTTTTATTACCTTATCCAATAATCTGGTTGAATTGATTATTTCGAGAGATTGCTCAGACTCACTTGTTTCACCAAAATCCGAATATCCACCTTTTCGAATCGCAGTTTCGGTAACTGGAACTTGATTAGACTTAGCTGGAAACATAGTCGTGGTAGACTTATAATATACAGGAAGAAGAAAGGATAAAGCGGCAGCAACTATTCCTGTGGCAATTGCAATTCGAAGCAGTAATTTTTTATTCTGCCAAATCAGTTTTACAAGGTCAATAAAGTTAAGAATTTCCATTTATTTTGAATTGATAAGGTATATAACGCAAATTGTGATAAAAACATGTTCAAACATGCTTATTTGCCGCAAAAGTAAAAATTTGTAGCTAAAAAGTTGAATTATTACGTATTAGATTCTCCCTAATATCATGGCCACGCCAAATAGAATAAGACTGATTCCAACAATAAGCTTAAAACTGCCCAAATTAGTCATATGAATAAAGTTTTTCCCGAAAATTGCACCAAACAAAGCAAATATGCGGGCAATTGAGACATAATTCCAGTTTATCTTATTATTAAGAATATGAGTATAATGTATGGTAAGTCTGCTTAAATCTACTAAAATTGCAATACAGACTCCGGTTGAAATAAACATTTCTTTATCCTTAATGATATTTTTTAGAAATAGACTTCTCAACGTTCCCTGATGTCCAGACAAGCCCCCAAAAAGACAGAAAGAAGTCCTCCAGAAATCAGCATACTTAATTCAAAATTATTGGTTTTGTTTTTTTATCATAACTCCAAAAGGGTAAAAAATAAGTAGACAATCAATTAAAATTTTTACGCAACTTGAATTAAAACTCTAAATTACTACTGATAATTGCGCAGAATATATAGTTATATAATTTAAACAAAATGCGCCAATTAAAGAAGCTATAACTGATGCTTATCCAAACTTAATGACAAATTTTTTATTGGCTTTTGATTCTATTAAAAAAAACTTGAATACATTATTTAACAAATGACCAATACCCGTCATAGCGATGGATAAGGACACTGGAAAAAACAAACAAAATACGGGTAGAAGGATAGTTCCCAATCCAAATCCACTAAAAAAACACAGTAGCGATGCAAAAAAGCTAACAAAAGGTAAGAGTAAATATGGATAAATATTAGTGAGTATATCTAACAAAATAATTATAAATAAAAAGCAACAATAATAGAATTGAAATAATAATTAATCCAAACAATAAAAAGTTCTGATCTGACCTTTCATTCCTTTGCATTGCAAGATTCAAAGGCGTCGGTGATTCTGTATCAACATCCAATGTATATATAAATGAAGATTCCTTTTTAACAATACTTAATTTCATAAATTCATTTCCTATATAAAACTGGTAAACCTTGTCTTCAAGAATGTTATAATCTATTAAGAAAATATCATTGTTCATATACAACATAAAGTTCCCTGAATCTTCGCCATGATAAAGTCCTAAGGTGTAATGATCTCCCGTAATACTGTTCATTGTCCACACTTGTTGACCCATCCAAATTTGAAATTTGTAATTAAGATATAGATTCTAACTATTTTTAAGCCGAAAATATTACATAAGATCATGATTTCAATAGATTTACAAGGGAAAAGAGCATTTGTGTGTGGAGCAAGTAAAGGAATTGGTAAGGCCATTGCAATGGGTCTCGCAGAATCTGGAGCCACGATATGTATGCTTGCAAGAAATGAGGATCTACTGAAAGAGAATTTAAAGCAACTAAAAAGCATTAATGAATTGCCCCACTCCTATTTAATTGCTGATATGAGCAACCTCGATGCTCTTGAAAGAATTGTTCAAAATGAGATTCAAAAAAACGACTATCACATATTAATTAATAATACTGGAGGCCCTGCTGGAGGAAAATTGTATGACGCAGCTTCCAATCAATTAGAAATGGCCTTTCGACAGCACCTTCTATCCAGTCATGTCCTAATGAAAGCTTTGTTGCCAGGAATGAAGAAAGCGGAATATGGTCGTATCATAAATATAATTTCTACTTCTGTGAAGCAACCCCTTGATAATCTAGGGGTCTCCAATACGATAAGAGCAGCAATGGCATCGTGGGCGAAAACTCTCGCCAATGAATTAGCTGAATGGAAGATAACGGTTAATAATATTTTACCAGGCGCAACAGAAACAGATCGATTAAAAGAAATCATAACAAAGGAAAGCACAATTCATAATAAATCAGAAAGTGAGCTTCGTGCAACAATGCTGTCTCATATTCCTGTTAAAAGATTTGGTCAGCCCTATGAAATTGCAAATGTAGTATGTTTTATTGCTAGCCCAATGGCTTCCTATATCAACGGAATAAATATTCCAGTGGATGGAGGAAGAACTAAGAGTTTATAAGACTTTTCTTAATTAAGGCTTTATAACTGAAATAATATTTTCTTTTAAAAGTGCTTTTTCAAATTTGGATTTTTTTTCAGATCTGATGTTTTGAAATTTTTCAACAGCCTGATCAACTTTTAATTTAAGGTCTTCTGCAGAGGCAATTACTGTATTAGAAGGTCTTTGTTGGCCTCTTACAGTAACTCCGTAAGCTTCAGAAATGTTTTCTCTTAATTTTTTCTCATCTGCAAAGATGGACTTTTGTTTGGTCGCAAGTAAAGTAGATCGAAGACTCTCCAATTCATTGTAATATTCATCTGCTAATTTAATAGTCTTTTGATCTTTTGACTTTGCTTTATTTTCTTTGATGAAACTTTGTTCAACATTAATATTATCGACACATTTTGCTAATGATTCATGCATATTATAAAATTTCATAGATACTTCATGTTGCATTAATCGATCTTCCAAGCTGTAATGTTCAGCATCCTTATGTATCATTTTTATAGTATCAAAATATTCTTTGTTGTGTACTACTAATTTTACAATATAATTTCCAGGCAGTACTTCAGGAGCAGTAAATCCTCCGAAATCTAATTTTGTTCCTCCCTCTGCAACTTTTGGTGGCTTCATTCTATAATTCCAGAATACTTTATTGATTCCTTTTCGTTTGGTAGCAGGTATGTTTTGAATTAAATTACCTTTTTCATCGATAATATCAATCTTCACATCGCTGTCTAAAATTCTATCTTTCAAATAATATTGAATAGGAATCATTGATTCAGGATTCCCTGCAGTCCAACCTCCAGAAATAGGCGTACCACCACCATACTTTCCATCTGTAATTGGAATCTCTTTATTGTCAAACAGATAAACTTCATGCTGAGCTAATTCAATATTCATGTTTCGCATTGAACTAATATCATCAAATACATAGATACCTCTTCCATGTGTAGCGACAATGAGAGCATTTTCCTTGTTGTTGATTCGAATATCTCTCACCATTGCGTTTTCAGGAAAACCATTTTTCATTCTAAACCAAGACTCTCCACCATCCAAACTTGCAAACAGTCCCATTTCTGTACCTAAAAATAAAAGCTGTTTATTTATCCTATCTTGTATTATTTTGTGTGCAAATCCAGTAAATTCAGAACTCTGAAGTCGTTTCCAACTATTTCCAGCATCTGTACTTTTAATTAGATAAGTATTGTGATCACCATATGTGTGATTATCTAAAGTAGCAAATATTGTATTGCGATCATGTATTGAAGGATGAATACTGCTTATCCATGTCTGTGAAGGCACGCCTGATTTTGAAATCGCAGAAGAAACATTTTTCCAAGATTTTCCGCCATCACTTGTTATTTGAAAATTACCATCATCTGTTCCAACGTAAATATTTTTTTCGTCAAATGGAGATTCAGCTAATGTGAAGATTGTACAATGGTTTTCAGCACTAGTATTGTCTGCAGATAATCCGCCAGATTCTTCTTGTTTTTGTTTGTTAGGATCATTGGTTGTTAGATCTCCTGAGATACGTGTCCAATTTCTTCCTTGATCGGAAGATTTAAATAGATATTGAGCTCCCATGTAGAGATTTTTCTTGTTGGCTATACCAGGAATTAATGGAGTATTCCAATTCCATCTTAACTTTTCTTCAAGCTTACTTTTCTGAGGTTGAATGGCGTAAGATTTTAGAGTAGTTAAATCTATTCTTGCAGCATTTCCACCTTGAGATTCCGCATAAGCAATTTTTGAATCAGAAGGGTCAGGTTCTGTCCAAAAACCGTCTCCCCAATAGATACCATTCCAATCTCCATTCCCAATTCCACCGGGTTTGGCTGAAGGTGCAGACCAAGAACCATTATCTTGTAATCCGCCATAAATATTATAGGGTTCAGCTTCATCTACCGCAACGTGATAGAATTGGCCTACTGGAAGATTTCCACAAAACATAAATGTTGCTCCTCTATCATTACTTATATATACACCACCATCTGTCCCTAATAACATATGGTTGGTATTATTAGGATTAATCCACAATGCATGATGATCTGAATGAACCCAGCCACCATCTCCTGATACATCATCAAATGAATATCCTCCATCGTTTGAATAAGATAGAGTGAATGCCGGGCGATATACACGATTAGAATCTATTGGATCAATCACAATGGTTGAAAAATAAAAGGGTCTTGAAACAACATTGACTGTAGAACTTTGTGGTTTCCAATTTTCTCCTCCGTCTCTAGATATATAGAGACCCGTAT
>JBDSHL010000054.1:0-4672 GCA_039918515.1 Saprospiraceae bacterium
GGAGACTCAAAGATGAAATCTATATCAGATGCCATAGCTGAAGGTGCGATGTCTTTCTTAAAAGCAGAATATCGGGTTTTAGCCATATTTGTGGTCATAGCAGCAATCCTTTTGGGAATATTAAGTACTCAAGTGACCAATTCTCATTGGTTAATCGTCATTGCATTTATTCTTGGAGCGACATTCTCAATTACCGCTGGATTCATAGGAATGAAAATTGCTACCAAGGCCAATGTTCGAACCACTCAAGCCGCCAAGACTAGCCTGAAAAAAGCATTAGAAGTCTCTTTTAAAGGCGGAACCGTGATGGGTCTTGGAGTTGCTGGATTGGCCGTTATTGGACTTTCAACTTTGTTTGCATTTTTCTTTCATTATTTTATGAATGGAACCTGGGCTTCAACCAGTATAAATGGCAATAGTCTTGAAGCTTATCAAGCCATGAGTATTATTTTAGAAGTCTTGGCAGGTTTCTCATTGGGAGCGGAATCAATTGCTTTATTTGCTCGTGTGGGAGGAGGTATTTATACTAAGGCCGCAGATGTTGGAGCTGACCTTGTGGGTAAGATTGAAGCAGGGATACCAGAAGATGATCCTCGTAATCCGGCTACTATTGCCGATAATGTTGGAGACAATGTTGGAGACGTTGCGGGAATGGGTGCCGATTTATTCGGTTCTTATGTGGCTACTGTTCTAGCTGCAATGGTTCTTGGAAATTATGTGATTAGAGATATGGGTGGAAGCATTAATGATTCCTTTTCTGGAATAGGACCAATACTTCTTCCTATAGTTATCGCAGGGGTTGGAATCGTATTTTCTATCATTGGTACTTTTTTTGTAAAAATTAAGTCAGAAGATGCCAAAGAACAAGAAGTTCAATCAGCCTTAAATTTAGGCAATTGGAGTTCCATAGCATTAACTGCAATAGCATGCTATTTCCTTATAAATTGGATGTTACCTGCTCAAATGAGTATGGAATTCTTTGGAAGAGGAAAAGTCAATGTCTCACAAATGGATGTTTTCATCTCAGTTATAGTTGGACTTTTCGTTGGAGGGGCAATTTCATGGATGACAGAATTATTTACCGGTCTTGGTAAGCCAGCCGTTAATGATATCGTTCAGAAATCAGGTACAGGGGCTGCTACTAATATTATTGGCGGATTAAGCAACGGAATGTTAAGTACCGCAGGTCCAGTTTTGCTTTTTGCAATTGCTATCGTTACGACTTATTCATTTGCAGGTTTCTATGGTGTAGCCATTGCAGCATCAGCCATGATGGCAACTACTGCAATGCAATTGGCTATTGACGCCTTTGGTCCAATTGCAGATAATGCAGGAGGAATTGCCGAAATGAGTGAATTACCTAAGGAAGTACGTACTAAAACAGACATTCTCGATTCAGTAGGAAATACAACTGCTGCTATTGGAAAAGGGTTTGCTATCGCTTCTGCAGCATTAACCGCTCTAGGATTATTTGCTGCATATGTAACGTTTACTGGAATAAATGGAATTAATATATTTAAAGCCGACGTTCTTGCAACTTTATTCATAGGTGGAATGATACCAGTTGTCTTTTCAGCTTTGGCCATGCGATCTGTTGGTAAAGCTGCGATGGAAATGGTAAATGAAGTTAGAAGACAGTTCAGAGAAATTCCAGGAATTCTAGAAGGAACTGGCAAACCAGATTATAGCCGATGCGTAGACATTTCGACCAAAGCTGCTCTACGAGAAATGATGTTACCGGGTACAATAACTATTGTTATGCCTATTATTATTGGTTTTGTGATGGGTCCTGAAGCCTTAGGCTCTTATATGGCAGGAGTTTGTGTTAGTGGAGTAGTATGGGCAATCTTTCAAAATAATGCAGGAGGAGCCTGGGACAATGCCAAAAAGTCCTTCGAAGCAGGTGTTGAAATCAATGGCGTTATGTATTATAAAGGATCAGAACCTCATAAAGCTGCTGTTATTGGAGATACTGTAGGAGATCCATTCAAAGATACTTCTGGCCCTTCGATGAATATATTGATCAAGTTAACCTGTTTAGTCGGTCTAACGATTGCACCTATTCTGGGTGAGAAATTTGGTCATGGGCATAGCTTTGATTCTAAGAATGAGAAAAAAGAAATTAAAATAGGTTCTGTTGAAATTCCAAAAACTATTGATATCAAATAAACTACTTTCGCAAATCTGAATTTTTTGGATTTTGAAAATAAAAAAAAAGACGAGGCAAATCATTGCATCGTCTTTTTTTATTAATGTCCTATCTAACACTTCAGAAGGGCCGTATTAGTTCATTATTTTGAAACAATGTGTTCGACCCTTATCATTTAAAACTCTAACAAGATTAAGTTGATGTGAAGAGGATTCGAATTTAATTCTAATCACTGAATTACTTTCTAATGAATTAACCTTTGAAAGTTCTTGCCCCATTAAATTATAGATTTGAACTGATTTAATATTATGTACATCATTCTCAATCTGTAACTCATTCTCAAGTACTCTATAATTAATACTCCAGTCAGTTTTTACCACGTCTCTATTTGACAACAAAGGGTTTTTCTTGAATTTGATCAATTGAAATGTATTATCACCATTAGGAAAGTAATTTATAGCATAATATGTTTGATTTCCAAATGCCTTAAATTCATAAATACTACTAAGAAAAAATAATCCATCATTTACTTCATAATTTGGAATGAATTGACCGTTTGTATTCATTCCAAAAAGTTTTGATTTACTTTCTAAACTATTATATAGAAATATCTGAATTGCATTTTCAACTCTATCATAAATGGGTTCATTACCGAAATCTAATCTATAATTATCAATTTGTACTATCCCATTTATTCCAAAATTCATATCGATTAATCCACTATTCAATACTTTAACAACTTTTATATTTTTTCCGATATCATCTTCAAAAAATACGTAAATTTCATCGTCCTTCCCTACCACAATTGATAATATTGCATTTGAGACATTTAATTTCAATATTTCTGATACGGGTAAATATCCATTTTGAGCAAAGAGTTTATCAATTGTTAAATCATGTTTTATTCTAATAAGAGTGGTTTTAAGAGTATCGTTACAAAAATCTGTATAGCCAAAAATAATATTTCCATTACTATCGGATGTAACATTTGAACCATGGATTTGTGCTGTGTCATTGCAATTGGGAAGTTTTAATATAAGACTATCTACAATTCCTTTATCATTAAATAGAATTACTTTAATTGAATTTTGATTCTTCGGATAATTAGGTATTGATTGCAAAACAATTAATTGTCCAAGACTATTTTGGCCATAATTTAATGGAAAATCATCTTTCTTGCCAATCATTAATTCTCCTTTATTCCCGAAAGAAGAATCTTGAAGATTATCGAGGTTCAGTTTTTTGACAAAATATCTAAATGTAGCATTGAATTGTATATAAGAGATATACTCATCATTTTTTGGAGTTATTTTAACATACCTTGTATTAAATACTTGATTGCTTGAAGCGAAACTAAATGGATTTGAATAGGGAATAATATTTAAAAGGTTCCCAGTAGAATCTACATAGAGAAACTTATTTAAGCTATTAACTAAAATATTTCGATTCCCATCAAAATTTAAATGATAATTACTCCCGAATACATCTTCTAAATTTCTATAAGTAATTCTACCATTAATGCCAAAACTACTATCTACAATTATCGCTTGCGATGAGACAACATTCACAATAATCAAACAAGTTAAAATAATTCTTATGATCTTCATACTTTTAAGTTAAATGATTAAAAAAGTCAAATTAATACTTAATAAAACATTGCTCAAAGTTATTCCTCCCAAAGATAATTAATATTCACTATTCGATCTAATATAGTCCATTTCAAACCAAGTATCTATCTTTGAGGCATGGGCAATTCAGAGGATTCAGGAGTTCTACAGAATAAAGCTGTCCCCAGAGGCAGATTTCCACATTTTAGGCGTGCCGGAGACTTCATATTCGTTTCTGGTACCAGCAGTCGACTTCCAGATAATAGTTTCGAAGGAGTCCAAGTAGATTCAATGGGCACCACTGCACTCGATATTCGAAAACAAACCCGAGCAGTAATTGAAAATATTAAAGACATCTTACACGAAGCTGGTGCAGATCTTAAAGACATTGTAGAAGTATCTAGTTTTCTGGTCAACATGAATGACTTTGGAGGGTACAATGAAGTCTACAATTCTTATTTCGATTACGATGGTCCTACAAGAACAACGGTAGCCGTTCATCAATTGCCTCATCCTCATCTTCTTATAGAAATTAAAGTAATAGCTTACAAACCATTATGAGTTCAGATAAAAAATATACTTCCATTCACTACGCTACTTATCTTCAATTAGATAAAATTCTAGGAGCGCAAAATACCAGAAGCAAAGAATTAGGGGCTGAGGCGCATGAAGAAACATTGTTCATTATCATTCATCAAGTCTATGAATTATGGTTCAAGCAAATGATACACGAAATAGATTCGGTGATGACCATGTTTCGTACCCATAATGTGGATGAAAAAAACATAGATGAAGCCGTATTAAGACTTGAACGCGTAAATGAAATTCTTAAATTGTTGATTCAACAAATTAAGGTATTGGAGACTATGACTCCCATAGATTTTCTTGAATTCCGGGCTTACTTATTCCCTGCATC
>JBDSHL010000055.1:0-1872 GCA_039918515.1 Saprospiraceae bacterium
ATTTGCACACCACATACACAAACTAGCTCAAACCAAAGTATGCCTGGAGAGATATATACTGGTACAGGAGCAGTAGCCGATTGGAGATATGAAATAGTGAATTTAGATGATTATATAGGTCAACCGAATGTGAAATTAAAATGGATGTTTCACTCCAATGGGGGATTGAATATGCAAGGCTTTAATATGGATGATGTAATGGTGAATAAACTTTCAAACATACTTTCCGCTGTCAACAGCATACCTACAAGTACGATGTTTATCTATCCAAACCCCGCTAATAATGAGCTCTCTATTTCAGACAATGAAATCATGAAATACACTATTTATTCCTTAGATGGCAAAAAACATTTACAAGGAACAACGGCAAATAAAATAGATTTAAAAAATATTAGTAATGGTTTTTATATGCTTAGACTTACGAATGCCACATTAGAAGAAAAGGTGATGAAGTTTAGTATAATAAAGTAGAACATGTGGATTTTTTTATTCATGAAGACGAAGAATAAAAAACTACTGAATTAGGTAGCTAAAATAAGAAATAATTGCTTAGTTAGTAGGCCATCAAAATCTAAAATAACCCTTTTGAATGAAGGGAAAAAAGGTAATAAAGAGATGAAAATATTGCAAGAAACTACGTATTTTTATGCAAAAGCTTGCAAAAGGCTGCAGTGCGACTGCAAGTGTTCGAATCGAAATTGCCAAAAGATATATCTGGGTACCAACTGTATTCAGTCCAAACAGTGACAATATCAATGATAGTTTTTATCCAGTCGTAACTGAAGATTCTTATAAAGAAATACGATCCATATAAGTTTATGGTCGCTGGGGGAATCTACTTTTTTCGCGTGGACATTTCCCTCCCAATGATCCCAATCTTGGATGGAATGTAGATAGCAATAATGAACATTTAAATCCAGGGACTTATGTATACATCATAGAAGTCGAATGGAAAAATGGAGAAACGGAAAAGTTGTTTGGGGATGTTACACTACTTAGATAAATTAAATAACACAGCATGTTTGTAATTGTATGCCGTAGTTGCCAGTTGTGGGGTTTGTCGTCATTCAAGAGTAATAAATGTATGAATTCATATTATGATTGTATAAAGTAGTAAGTAGAAAAACAGATTTACTTAGCTCGTTCTGTTGCTAATACCATCTTTACTTTGAGGTCAACTCCAATTTGAAGAACATCAACCATATCTTGAACTTTAAGATTCTGATCTAGTCTAAGAACAACAGTAAGATCTGGAGTTTTGGCTAAATAAGATTGAAGCGTTGAAGTTATTTTATCATATGGTACAAGTTGCTTCTCAATATAATAGAGTTTATCTTTGGTGACTGAAATACTTACAGGTTTTTTAGAAGTCTGTTCACTTTGTTTTGAAGAAGGAAGCATTAGTTTGATTACGTTAGGGTTAGCTAATGTAGAGATAATTAGAAAAAATAATAATAGGAAGAACATTATATCATTAAGTGATTCAACACTTAATTCAGCACCTTCTCTTTTTCTTCCTCGAATATTCATATGGTAATTTTAATAAAAGTATAGAATGAAAAATTACTTAGCAGGGGCGTGTAAAATGTCCATAAATTCAATACTGCTTCTTTCTAATTTATTTACTTCCTCATCTAGCATCATGGTAAGAAAATAATAACCAACAAAAGCAATGATACCGACCGATATTCCTCCAGCAGAGGTTAACATCTTCTGATAAAGACCACTAGATATAACACCGATTGAAAGATTGTCTGTAAGGGAGATGTCATAGAATATCTTAATTACTCCCATGATTGTACCTAAGAATCCAAACATTGGGGCCAATCGTGCAATAAGTGATAGATAATTAATTTTTTTCTCAAGACGGAA
>JBDSHL010000056.1:0-1713 GCA_039918515.1 Saprospiraceae bacterium
ATATTTCCTGAGGAGCTAAAGTCGAAATAGAATTCTCATATTGTCCATAATATTCATATTCCCGTAGAACTACATCTTTACTTAAGTCCTCTAAATCAGAAAATACAGGTACGTTCAGCTTGGATAAAGCAGCTGCGTTACACTTTTGTTCGTAATGGGACTTAATTGGAATGGAAATAAGCCTTTTATTTAAGTAAAGTGCTTCTGAAGGAGTTTCAAATCCGCCTCCAGTAATAAGTAACTTGCAAAAAATAAGGCTATTATCAAAGAGTTCTTTATTGATTGGATATAATCCGATGTTGCTGTTTTTCTCAATAACCTTTACTTCAGGATGAAATATTTGGACATCAATAGGCTTTAAATTTCCAAAAAATTCGATCAATTTTACGAGCGGGTATTGAGGTAGATAAACACTAATCAAATCATCTGCCTTTCTACTCGTTTCAAGTATTGAATTCTTAATGACAGGGCCACAAATGTTATGATGATAAGACTTAAAATGCAGGCCAAAACTACAATCCGTGTTAATATATCGAGTAAGTAATGTTTCACCAAGTAAACTTTTTTCATGTGGTCTAGGAGTTTGTAAATATTGAAATGAAGCTTGATGTCCCCAATGCATAAATGGCTTTTTCTTTAAGATACATGCCAATGCAGAAATGGGTTCAAAATCAGAAATTATCCAATCGTACTTTTCTATTGGTATTTTCTTTAATTCTTTGTAAATTCTTAAAAAATTAAGTTGCCTAAGAAACTTAAAATGGTCTAATCCACCTTCTTTATTGTAAAACAAACTAATACCCTTAAATTTATATTTAAGAGGATATGGAAAGTTCAGAGATGAATTTGTTCCACTGATTAGATAATCCACTTGCCCTATTTTTGATAAATATGGATTAAGCGTAATTGCTCTGCTGATATGTCCATTGCCTGTTGCTGGAAAGGCGTAGAGAATTTTCATTTTAGGTTGAGACATTAATTGTGTATAAAATCAGGTTGAGACAAACCAACTAGAAAATCTTTCTTAGGCGCATTTTTAAACTTCTTAGTTATTTTATTTGGAAAATAGAATAGCTTCCATTCTCCTTCAGAGTATTCAAGTGAAGACAAATTCTCAATCCAGTCTCCAGAATTTAAATAAATCACTTTTCCTTCTGAATTTCTATATTCCTTGATTTGAGGCTGATGAATATGACCACATACTACATAATCAAAACCATGTCGAATGGCATTTTCAGCAGCCTTTTCTTCAAAATCATGAATAAACTTTACAGCGTGTTTTACCACATTCTTTATTTTCTTTGAAAGTGAATATTTTTCCTTTCCTAATTTTAGTAAAATATGATTAATTATTCTATTAAAAACAATCAACCAATCATATCCTTTACCTCCAATTTTTGCTATATACTTATTAAAACCCTTAGTACTATAATCAAAAACATCACCATGGAAAAACCAATATTTAAGACCATCCATATCCAGAATATACTTGTCAACAATCTGAATTTTTCCAATAACGACATCAGAACAATATCTTAGAAATTCATCGTGGTTACCTGTTATGTAAATAATTTTAGTTCCACGGTTCAGCATTTTTAATATATAGCGTATTACTTCAAAATGAACTTCAGGAAAATAACTTTTAGAAAAAGCCCATCCATCAATAAAATCTCCGTTAATAATTAAAGTTTTTGGAGTTATACTTTTTAGATA
>JBDSHL010000057.1:0-1877 GCA_039918515.1 Saprospiraceae bacterium
CATGCTTGCGGTAAAAATATTCCGGGAGCACTAATCTTTATTGGCCTTTTGGCTATCACAACAAAACTCTATTGCATAATTCCGGTTAAAAGCTCCACATGGAACATCATTATGAATTAAAATTAGAATGGACAGGTAATTTGGGCAGCGGCACATCAGAATATACCGCTTATTCGCGAGATCATATAATATCAAGTGTAAACAAACCTGATTTATTTTGTTCGTCAGATCCGGCATTTAGAGGAGATAAAACGAAGTATAATCCCGAACATTTACTATTGGCTTCACTTTCCGCATGTCATATGCTTTGGTATTTACATTTTTGTGCCGATAACCATATTATAGTTAGCAAATACATTGATCAACCGAAAGGAATATTATCCATTGATAAAAATTCTATTGGTAAATTCACAGAAGTTCAATTATTTCCAACAGTATGGATTAATGATATATCTCATATTGAATTAGCCATTGAATTGCATAAAAAAGCACATGAATATTGTTTTATTGCCAATTCATGTAATTTTCCAATTAGGCACTCCCCAAATATTCTTTTGGATGAATAATTTTTTATAAAAAAGACAGAACATATTTGTTCTGGTCTTTGTATTGAATTTGTTTTACTGACAGTATTTCAAATTCGATTGAAACACATCATTCTATTTTTTAGTTGTATCCCTTTCTATATAGATTCTAGTACCCTGTGGAATTATACTATGTCTAATTGACTTTTCGTAATTATGATCTTGATGCATATACAATGGTTCTTCCTCAATATTTGTAGAATTAAGTTTGTATTCGCAAGACGATTTACAAGAGAAACTTGAAGTAATTAAAATAAATATTAATATTCTTTTCAATTGACTTTTACTTTTTGTTATGCGAACATTAGTCATTGGGTTTGACAAACTTAGTGATATTAGATTATCAATAGAATTTGAAATATCTTATAAACAATTTGCAAAAATAAAGAAAAATAGCATGAAAATTAATTTTTTACTCTAAAAAAAAGCCAGAACAAAATTTGCTCTGGCTTTTATATTCAATTGGTTTGATCCTTTTTAATCTACTTCAGCTACGACTTCCTCTACATTAGGATTGTATTTTACAAGCATGTTTTGGAAGTTCTTTTGTCCAGTTCCTGCTGGGATTCTCTTTCCGATGATTACATTCTCCTTTAAACCTGACAAATCATCTGATTTGGCAGCAATGGCAGCAGAGCTTAATACTTTGGTTGTCTCCTGGAATGAAGCTGCTGAAATCCAACTACTTGTTCCAAGGGAAGCTCTAGTGATTCCCAATAAAAGCGGACTTGAAGTTGCTGGCAATGCATCACGCACTTCAACCAACTTTTTATCATTTCTTTTAAGGTAAGAATTTTCTTCTCTCAATTGACGAATAGAAACAACCTGTCCTGGTTTTAACTTATCGGATTCTCCAGCTTCAGTAATTACTTTTTTATCAAAAATGCGATCATTTTCAGCTGAGAATACAAACTTATCTACTGGTTCTCCTTCTAACATTGTAGTGTCTCCTGGATCTTCGATTTGAACCCATCGCATCATCTGTCTAACAATGACTTCAATATGCTTATCGTTGATATTGATACCTTGAGAACGATATACTTCCTGAACGCCATTGACAAGATGTGATTGAACTGCGAATAGTCCTTTAATTTGTAGAATATCTCTTGGAGCTATGTTACCATCAGAAAGTGGTGTACCAGCTCTCACGAAATCTCCTTCTTGTACAAGAACGTGCTTTGATAATCCAATCAAATACTTTCTACGTTGACTTGTTCTTTCATCTTCAACAAATATCTCTCTATTTCCTCTTTTAATTTTTCCATAAATAACAATTCCATCAATTTCTGATAC
>JBDSHL010000058.1:0-1888 GCA_039918515.1 Saprospiraceae bacterium
TTGATCAATAACTTAAATGGTAAATACGATGCAGGAGGAGGAATGTGGAAACAAATATTAGGACCTCAGCAGGCTACACTTACACCTGCTAATTCTGATAAGCCTCAGGTAACTGCTCCAGTTTATGGCAAATACGGATTTGTGCTCACTGAAGAAAGTTTGGGATGCATCACATCTGACACCGTTTATGCTAACTTTAATGAATCTCCAAATAAGGACCAAACCATTTATATTTGTAAAGGCGATAATTCAGGTTACACGTTTACATTTAATATTATAAATGGAAAGAAAAATTATAAATTGATTAAAGGAAATGGAAAGATAGATACCGCAACGAGTACTTATATTTCAACTTTTGTTCAAAACGATATACCTGATACGGTAGTGATACAAGATGCGAATGGATGTCAATTGACCTATATACACGAGAAAAAATGTCAGTGCACCAATGGAATTGGAGATATTTCAAAAGCACCGATTGAAAAATGTGCTGACGGATCAGTCAACATTATATACGATGCAACCAATGAAATATTGGATGCAAATCCAAGAGATACGGTGCTGTTCTTTTTCTATACCGACCCCAATAATGCCTGGGGATCAAAAGTAAAATTCCTTACTACCAAAACATTTGGCTTTGATAATAGTTGGATGAAATTCGGAGTTACCTACTATGTAGGAGTAAGACTTGGTCGCGCCAATGGCAGAGGAGACATAGATCCAATCTTAGGTTGCATCAAAGAAAGTTTGGGCACACCATTTACATTCTTCGAAATACCAAGACCAGCTGCAGGAGCAGATGTTGCAGTGTGCGGAACAGGTTATGACATGCAAGGAGTTCAATCATTGACAGGAAGTAAAATACAATGGAGCGAAAAAAGTGGTAAAGCAGTAATTTTTAATAAAACCGATGATGCGACTACACATATAGACGTATTAGATGGTTACGGCGTTTATTGTTTTATCTTAGAAGAAGACAACAATAATGGCTTGTGTGTAGTAACAGATGAAGTATGCATAACTTTTAATCCGAATCCAGTAGTTGAGAATGTTGATAAAGTTTGTTTGAATTCTTTTGGCGGTGTATTCAATATCGATGAAAGATATTTGGTAAAAGCAAATTTAACCACTGGTACTCCTCCATATATTTTGGTAACACCACCATCTACAGCAAATGGAAAAATTGTAGGCAATCTTTATTGTTCAGATACGCTTCTTAGTTTGGAAGATTTTATTGTACTTATTCGAGATGCGAATGGATGTGAATCATCCTTGCTTCAAGATAATTATAACTGTAATTGCGGCGTCATTTTCGCCGGACAGTTAGATACGAATTTAACAAGAGTATGTCAAGATAAATGTGTTCCAATAAAGAGTTTAATTAAAGAGATCATAGATCCAGAAGACATTGCAATGTATATTTTGCATAAATCTTCTTACAATTCACCAACAGATGTTATTGATACTTTTTATTCCATAAATGATGTGATTTGTTTTGACCCAAAGACAATGAAATTAGGCATAGCGAATCCAGTGTATATAACCAGAGTAGTAGGGGATGATGTGGCACCAAAAGATGGTGTAGTAGATCCTAAAGATCCATGTAAGCGGGCGTCTAATAACATGAAAATTGTGTTTGAGCCCTATGCAACACCACAAGCAGGACCTGACAATAAAATATGTGGATTAAACTACAAATTAGATGGGCAATTAACTTTTGGTACGGCAAGCTGGAAATTAATATCAGGACCAGGAACGGTAACATTTGTTGATGGTACAGATCCAACATCCGGCTTAACAGTTAGTGTAAAAGGAACTTATACCTTTGAATTAGAAGGAGATAATTTTGGTTGTATTAGAACGGATAGAGTCGATATTACTTTTGTTG
>JBDSHL010000059.1:0-1523 GCA_039918515.1 Saprospiraceae bacterium
GACGGCGCACAATTTGGTTTTCCTGTTTTTCCATTAGACTGGAAATCATCAGATGATCAAATAATTGGATTCAAAGAATTCGGCTTCTTACCTGAATCAGTTTTGAACTTCCTTGCATTACTCGGATGGAATCCGGGCATCGAACAAGAAATATTTAGCGTATCAGAAATGATCAATTTATTTTCATTGGATCAAATTGGAAAGTCAGGAGCAAGATTTGATTTTGATAAAGCCAAGTGGTTCAATGCACAGTACATTCAGAATTCCGATCCAGAATATGTAAAAATTCACATTCTAGAGGAATTTAATAATCATCATCTTAATATAAGTAAAGAACAATGTAATTCAATATATTCATTATATAAAGATCGAGTACAATTGCTTACTGAATTTTATACACAAGGTAAATATTTGGTTTCAGATATATTTGAAATAAGCAATGATTTTATACACAAAAAATGGAAATCAGAATGGGTTTCTCTTTATTCGAGTTTAGTTGAAGTTTTACGAAGTGTAGAATGGAATAAGGAATCTTTGGAAATTGTACTTAAGCAATTTATGGAAAAAGAAAATTTAAAGATGGGAGAAGTTTTACCTTCACTTAGAGTAATGCTTTCCGGAACACCAATGGGTCCTGATATCTATCTGATGTTGCTAGCTTTAGGCCAGCCGAAAGTTATAGAGAGAATAAATTCTTTTTTAGTTTATTTAAATAAAAAATAGTATGAAAATAAAATTCTGTGGTGCTGCAAGAGAAGTTACTGGAAGCTGTCATTTATTAATACTGGATGATGGTTTTAAAATACTACTTGATTGCGGACTTTTTCAAGGCGATGTTGCGAATATGGATGAGTTAAATGGAAGTTTCTTTTTTGATGCAAAAGAAATTGACTTGGTTATTCTTTCACACGCACACATTGACCATTGTGGTAGGATTCCCTTTCTCATAAGAAATGGATATAAGGGAAAAATCATAAGTACACATGCAACAAGAGACCTTTCTGCAATTATGTTAATGGATACTGCTCACATCATGGAACGTGATGTAGAGTATTATAATTCTAGACTGAGCGATAAGAAGAAAAGTAATCCCAGCTATATAGGTACAATAAGAGAAGTCCTTTATTCGGCTGCTCATGTTGCTCAGGCGATGAATCAATTTGTTTCACTTTCTTATGACCAATTGGTCCAAGTTGAAGAGGGTGTTCATGTTTTATTTGCAGATGCCGGTCACATTCTTGGTTCCTCAAATATTAATTTAAGAATTAAGAGAGGGGGTGATGATTTGAGAATAGGATTCTCCGGCGATATAGGAAGACCCAATCGACCAATTCTAAATGACCCACATCCTATGCTTCCTGCAGATATTGTTATTACAGAATCGACTTATGGAGATAAATTGCATATTGAAAAACCTGAAGAAGTTGAAAGATTTTTAAGTATCATAACAGACACTTGTGTAACCCGAAGAGGTAAAGTTATTATACCAGCATTCAGCATTGGGAGGACACAAGAATTGGTAT
>JBDSHL010000060.1:0-3021 GCA_039918515.1 Saprospiraceae bacterium
ATTTCGAAAAAGAAGACGGATCGTTTCAATTTTTAAGAAGAATGGAGAATAAGAATTCAAATATTTATGCTTTTCTTCCATTATATATAACTTTGACAAACAGCAATGATTTTGTAGTTAGCTTTAGGGTAGTCGTTGACTCAGTCTTAGAATCCTTTACTAGAAAATTAGAATTTGGTGGCTGGTGCTTTATTGCTAAAATTAATTCATCAGAACTTGGATTAACGAATACTAGTGAAGTTATAAGTGCCGCTTATCCGATTACAGTATTCCCTAATCCATCTAATGGCGAAATCACAATTTCAGGATTAGAACCAGATAGCAGATACCATTACGAATTGAGATCAATAAATGGTATCATTATGGATACTGGTCTTATATCTAGCGATCAAGTGAAACTTTCAGTTCAGAATTATACATCAGGTGCATATATTTTAAAGATGATTGATGTGATCTCAGGAAGTGTGAGAATAGTTCAAATTATCAAGCAGGAATAATGAATACCAAAATGGGCAGAATTCCATAAGGAAGAACGATTAAAGGTCTGGAGTTCAAGAGAGTTTAATAAATTTTACTCCGCTTGGTGTAGGCGAAGCTTGTCAAGCTTTAGACTGAGCGGGCGTCACTCAATAAACTAAAAGGCATGATTAGCGTTCTGATATAAATATGGAAATGAGTAAGTCCAAAGAGTAAATAATTGAATTAAGGTCGCAGGCTCTTGACAAGTTTCGCCTATGCCCAACGCGTGCTTTTTAATAAAAAATAAATTGTCGTCAAGAAAAATTAAAAGTATGCGCATTTTTAGGATCATGAAAATAATGTGCTTATTTGCATTCATGTTCATTAATTGCACTTCTAAAGATGATCCAAAAAGGTTAATAATAAATTTAAAATCATATAACAAGGCTAACTGGAATTTTGAATACGCAAACATTGGAAATATGTCACCGCCGTATTCTGAAATGATAACACCAGGTTGGATTTGTTATGGCGTAGGTATTAACTTTTATTCAAATATTTTTACTAAAGATAGTTCAAACTTAGAATTATCAATACATGAAGGTATTCCCATTTCACATGGTTCGGAAATGCAAAGTATAATTCAAATATTATTATATCCGAATCCGGGAAACAAAATTGAAAAATTTGATACAATTAATTATGAAAAAAGTATTTATTTGAACTATGTATTAGTTAATGATACTGTTAATTTAACCTCTATTATTTCTGGTAAATATGTAAATATAGAAAATAAATATTTTATTGGATTTCGTTATGATGCAATGAATTCTAATCAAATTAATAAGCATTTAAAGTTTTTTAAGGAGTTTTTTAAATTTGTATCTATTGTTAAATTAGATAAAAGTATTCCAGAATATCCAGATTGTATGTAATATTGTATATTGAATGAAGCTAAGACAATATCGCAGGGGCACTACTCAGATAATCCTGAAGATCAAAATGTAATTCCTGATGGGTTTGAGCAATTCTAATTATTTTATTCTTATATTATGCGTGTGTATACATATTTGCGCATGTTCAAAAGCTAAATCGGAATATAATTTAGATCAATTAATAGAAATAGATGAAATTGTAGAAAGCAAGTTTGAATTTATATTTTTAAGACGTATTGAGCCTTACCGTAGTCCAGACAATTATTTTAAAATCTCATTACGTCAAGATCATACGCCTTACAGTTTTTTTAAGAGAAATAAAGGATTATTTGAATTTAACTATAAGCCCATGCCCGATAGTATGTATTTTTCTACAGTTAAATTTCTCGATTCCTTAAGAATTTTAGAAGTTCAAAAAAATAGGGAAGGTTGGCATAATTATACAGCTTATGACTTAAGAGTAGTTAATAAAACTGAAATATTAAAGTATATTAATTTTGATATAACATATCATTCTATTTATTTATCAAATATAAATGATTCTTTATGTAAATACTTTGAATCTGGCAATTGTAATTACACTTTTATTTATAAAAATAGAAGATTTTGCATATGTAAGTATTGATTTTAATTGAATCTTGGAACTACTTCATTCTAATTCTGAGTAATACGCGATTTAACTTAGATTTAAAAATGAATTTATTAGCGGAGATAATGAAAATTACAATTAAATTTATTTTTTTAGGATATTAAAAATGCAATTCAAGATGGTCTTACAGTGTAAAAAAAAATATGGTTATCCCTATTTGTTTTGTTTCGTGTTTATTATTTGTTCATTTGGGTGTAATAATTATTCAAATGAAAAGGTAAAATTAAATTTGGATAATTTAATACAAATTCATGAATTGGTAAAGACCAAGTATGAAATAATACATTTATATAGAATAGATCCTTACCGCAATCCAGAGTTTTTCGTAATTTCATTATTTCCGGTTTCTCCTAGTTACGAATTTGTAAGGTTTGATGAAGAGAAAATTGAATTTAATAAAAAATCTAAGCCAGATAGTGCCTATTACCATATTATAAAGTACCTTGATTCACTTCAAGTCTTAGAAGTTTTGATTACTAAAATTGAAAGATTCAATTACACTGCATTTAAAATAAATGAAATTAATATTGAAGAATTGAGCAAATATATTGAAATTAATAAATTATATAAGACTATCTACGTCACATCAATATTAGCTCCAATATGTGAATCAGGTGAATTTGGCGATTGCGGATATACTTTTATTTATAGAAATAGTAGATTTTGCATATGTAGATATTAGTCTAAGTTGGATTTTCTAACGGGGCTTAATTCTAATTCATGGTGCTACTTTAAAGTTTTCCGAAGTAGAATCGATAACCATATAGTGAAGTAGGCGAAGTTTGTGAAGCAATAACGTGAGCCTGATTCTGTGAAATTATCAATATTTGTAAATGAAGTATTTTATATTTAAAATAAATAATTGTACCTTGGTTCGGTATAGGAGGAATTTGTGCGATTCTGGTGTAGACTGTTTCAAAAGATAAACTAAAATGGATGATTCAAGTACTGAATAATGTATTGAAATGTTTATCTCTA
>JBDSHL010000061.1:0-5045 GCA_039918515.1 Saprospiraceae bacterium
AGAATTCTATTTCTAACATTTGCGGGATTAAGAGAAATGGAAGCTGCCAAGATAAATATTTCCGGAATACCATCACTGTCGATATCACCAATCGCAATACTGCTGCCAAAAGATTCCACAACTGGAACATTCATTATTTTTTTTATTTGCTTGGTTCTTGTATCTGCAATTATTATTTTATCAGAATTTCCGTTTAAGTATATTATTTCAGGTATACAATCTTGGTCAATATCAGCTGATAATAATAATGAAATTGATGTAGTAGTATCCTTGAATTCAAATAATTTATTCAAACTTAATTTCTTTATTCTAATTTTTTCATAGATATAACATTTATTTGAATCATTATTATTGCAATTTGGGATACAACTCAGTTTGTATTGAAGATTAAGAATAGTGATAAGGCTATCGCAGTTTTTAGAAGAATTCGTACTGTGATAATACTGCCCAACGTTGCTGATGATGGATTGGTAGAAAGTATATTTTTCTCCGGGACAAATTTCAACATTTAAGGTATCGAATTTAGGAAGGTCTATGGTTTGAAATATATTGTCTGTGTAATTACATTCGCTTATTACGAAATCAGAATCAGAAAAGTTTCCACTACTATTTCGCTTTGAATTAACCACCAAAAAAAGTTTGCTCAAATTGGATGCATTGATCCAGATCTCAAGATTCAGAAGACTATCTCCAGGAAAAATTGGGAGTTTGGAAAAGTAAGTTCCAAGTAAATTAGCACCTAGTTCTGGATTGTCAGAATAAAATGAAACTAGGAGATTGCTATCTGCCGTTGCCGAAGCATTATTTCTATTGAAGATATCAAATGTAATATGATATGCATTTTTATTGACATCATAATTCACACAGTTGATCCTTCCACTCAAACTAGCAGCGAGCTTCTTCACCATGCCATTGGAATCGACGTAGGATTCTTGTTGCATGAAGTTATTGTACTTACCATTCATATATGTTGCTTGATTCTTCTGCACTCTTGGAACGGTGAGGTCGTCGTTGATGAACAAAGGATTATAGGCGTACTGATTCCAGATGCCTCGAGCAGGAGCCCAGCCAGAATCAGGATTGGAACTTCCAAAAACGGTTACAAACCCTAACAATTCATCAGCCTTAAATCCACATGAAATGCAGAGTTTCGCTTGCCCAGAATGATCAATATCGCCAATAATTGGTTGTTCATTACCTGTAATTGATGGACAAGGTAGAGAAAACAAGGTTACAGGATTTGAACTAGAACCATCAATTATTCTAAGATTAGTTTCATCTCGAAGGACTATTTCAAATTTTTTATCGTTGTTAAAATCAAATAAAATTGTTCCAACCGCGCCCGATCTATCTGTGCAATCGATAACCCAATCTTCATTTAGAGTGCTTGTACCATCATATGAAAAGGAATATAGCTTGCTACTTTTGACAACAATTATGGAATTTGTTCCATTGCCCTTAGTATCACCAATTGAAATTGCTCCAATTAATGCATATTGATTTTGAGTATTTACTTTAGCTATAAGTTGTAAATTACTTACATTGAAACAATAAGCATAGATTACTCCTCTTCCTGTTGAGCCTGGAGAAGCAACAATTACATCAAGTTTTCCATCATTATTTATATCTCCAATTGAAGTTAATCCATCCCTAAATGATCCATTAATAGCAATATTCATTGGAATCATTGAATTGCCTATAATTCCATTTACATTAGTGATTTTAATTTTGTAAATAGTATAACCCGCAGCAAGTTCAAGATCAGATGGATCGTCATCAAGATTGCCTGCTACACTCATCGCACCAATAGAGTAATTCATATCCCATTCGATGCCAATTCCGTTCATTCCACCATCCAAAATTTTAATTCCAGTACGAGCGTTGAATATTAGATTTTTTACATAAATTTCTGGTATTCCATCCTGATTAAAATCTGCTAATGACAACAGTCCGTTATATTCATCACCATTGGTTCTATTAATTCTTGTATCTGAAATCCATCTAAGACTTCCGTCTATATTATAACACAGAATTCTATTTCTAACATTTGCGGGATTAAGAGAAAAAGAAGCTGCCAAAATAAATATTTCAGGAATACCGTCACTGTCGATATCACCAATCGCAATACTGCTGCCAAAAGATTCCACGACTGGAACATTAATAATTTTTTTTACTTTTTTGGTTTTCGTATCTGCAATTATTATTTTATCAGAACTTGCATTTAAGTATATTATTTCAGGTATACAATCTTGGTCAATATCAGCTGATAATAATAATGAAATTGATGTAGTAGTATCCTTGAATTCAAATAATTTCCTTAGACTTAATTTATTAATTTTTATTTTTTCATGTATATAACAATGAGTTGAATCAAATAAACACACACTTTTTTGAGCTCTAATAAGTGAGATGAATAAAAAAAATAATAATAATAATAAGTTGAATTTCATTCAATGGAATTAATATTTTAGTCTGATTCTCCAGATTTCAATGGAATCCTTTTTCTAATATATCGGTGATTCTAAAGTTTGCCGATTTAAGTTTAATCAAGAAGGGTTTAACGGCATGTATAAATCCATTCAGTTTTGCATCAACAAGAATTCCTAGTATTCCATTATTTTTTAGTCCCAATTCTTCTGCGTATTTTCTTCCTTTTAGGTCATCTATGATGATTAGACTGTCTTTATTTTCAATTGCTAATGCAATTGCACTTGCTTCTTCTTTATCAAGAGATGCTTCTAATATCTTTTGATAATTTTTGTTTAATGGATTTTGTATTATAAACCACTTGGGAAGTTCTTTATTAAATTCTTTTTCGATTTCATCAGTAATTATTATCTGACCGAATAATTTATTTAGCAAATGTAATTCTCCAATATTATCTAAAAGGATTAAACAGCTAGTGTCAGATATTATAACTTTTTCCATTTTCAATGTCTTGATCAAAGTCTGATGTTGAATAATTAAAGATGGACACGTCGAAATTACTCAAAATTTCCATGAACGTTCTTTTTGATAGACCTGCAAGATCAGCCGCTTGACCTAGTGATAATTTACCCTTTTCATATAACCTAGAAGCAATTGCTATTAAAGCTTCACTAACATCAAAATCAACGGTTTCAGGTATGTTTAGGTGTAGAGTTTTCATAGAACAAAGTTACAAAAATATTTACAATAAATATTTTCTAGGGTTAAAGCAAGGGAATTAATTAGAAAAATCTGTATAAATTATACGTTTTAGAAAGTCTAAGCACAAGAACTAAGTACATATAAAAAGGTAGAATTTTGATTCAAGTTACTATAAATATCTGTAAATTAAGCCCCAACATTAATTTATTTACTATTTTTACATTAAATATCATCAAAATTAATATATAAAATGACGGTCAAGGAAAGAATATTAATAGACATAGAGCAAATGAACAATGAAGAACTTTTACAGGATGTTTATGCTTTAGTTCAAGACCTTAAAGAAATAAATGAAATGCTTGTTTTAAACAATGAACAAATAATTAAAATTGAATTGGCGCAAAACCAATTTAAATCAGACCAAATCCATAATCATGATGACCTTTTTAAAGAGCTTTTAAGTGAGTAATCGTATTATTTGGTCTGATATTGCAAAACAAGATTTAATTCAAATTAAAAGATTTTACGATAAAAGGAATCAATCTTCGGTTTATTCTACGAAACTTATTAAGGTTTTTCGAGATGCGACAAAAATAATTTCAAAATATCCATTTCTTTCAATTAGAAGTGACAAGGTCAATGTTCGAGCTTTTATTGTACACAATTACATTATATTCTTTGAGAATAAACAAGATTGCATATTTATTTTAACTATTTGGGACTCAAAAAGGTATCCAGACCAATTAAAATACATTCTGAATCTATAAATTTACTTTTTATAATACAATATGTCCTCCAAGGTACCGTGCGGAAGCTTGATCCTTAAAGGCAAATCCAATGGACTGGGAAGATTTATGTATAACTAGTAATAATTAGGGTCTATTGAGTAAATTCACCTTAACAAATAAAAATCAACTGAACGAAAGTGCTTTACTAAACAACATATGTATTTAAGCTTTATATTAAGTACTTTTGCAGCTGAATCAGGGGACACAGATGGAATTTATTAGGAATTTTTGCGTAATAGCTCATATTGATCATGGAAAGAGCACACTTTCAGATAGGCTTCTGGAATACACCAAAACCATCTCAGAACGAGAAATGCAGGCTCAGGCATTGGATGATATGGATCTTGAGCGAGAAAGAGGTATTACCATTAAAGCCCATGCGATCCAATTGCGTTATGAGCATACAGATAAAAAGATCTATAAGTTCAACCTCATTGATACTCCTGGTCATGTAGATTTTTCATATGAAGTAAGCCGTTCTATAGCTGCATGTGAAGGGGCCCTTTTACTGGTAGATGCTACTCAAGGCATTCAAGCACAAACCATTTCTAATTTATATCTCGCCATTGAACATGATCTAACCATAATTCCAATTCTTAATAAAGTCGACATGGAAAATGCTATGATCGACGAAGTATCGGATCAGATTATCGATTTATTGGGATGTACAAAAGAAGAAATTATTCTTGCTAGTGGTAAGACAGGAATTGGTGTCCCAGATGTAATGAACGCCATTGTCGAAAGAATTCCAGCACCTAAAGGAAATCCTGAAGGAGCATTGCAAGCTTTAATATTCGATTCAGTATTTAATTCCTTTAGAGGAATAATTATTTACTTCCGTATTATGAACGGAATTATAAAGAAAGGAGATAAAATTAGATTCCTATATTCGGGATGTGATTATAATGCTGAAGAAGTTGGATTCTTAAAAATGTCTCTATTTCCACAACCTATGGTTGGATGTGGAGATGTTGGATATATCATTACTGGAATTAAAGATGCCAAAGAAGTTAAAGTAGGTGATACCATGACCAATGCTTTAAATCCTTCAACAGAAACCATTAAAGGATTTGAAGAAGTGAAGCCGATGGTTTTTGCCGGAATTTACCCTATTGAGAATGAACATTT
>JBDSHL010000062.1:0-9731 GCA_039918515.1 Saprospiraceae bacterium
GAAGAGTATTTTCTGTGAAAATAATAGCAGAAAACCTTCTCCACAAAATAGGGTAGGGTATATTCCAATTTTGGAATGCACTTTTCAATTGAAGCCAATAAGCAACTTCTGCTCCGCCACCTACAAAAATCAAATTAGGAAATAAACTTTCTTGATAAATGGGTCTAAAAACTACATTAGGACTGAATCTTTCAGGAAATTCTTTGAGCTCTTGTAAAATATTGATTTGATCCCAATTGTATTTAAAGTCTTTGGTATGGTATTTACTGTCTTCATAATAAATTCCAACCCGATAATTATCAATTAAATAAAACAAATTAATATCTCGGATATGTGCTTGTGATTGAAAAGACATTTCCTGAAGAACACGAAGACTTTCTTTGGATGTCTTCACTATCGAATGGTCGACTAATTCTGAGGCAATGTATGGACTTAATAATAATTTGGCTTGTTTGTCATCTGGATTAAAGTACACTAAGCCATATTTGCCAAAAAGATGATGAACGAATTTTCTAAAAAAATCGTCGTATTGATTGGACTGGACTAACAGCTCTTTGAATAAATTTAACTCTGTCGTTGCAAATTTATTATTTTGAAAAACAAGTGCAATCTCATCAATAACTTTTGCAATTTCTGAAGGGTTCATTCTGCCACAAGCCCCTTCTTGATGATTGGTCCAAGAATATTCTTTACTAAATAAATTTAAATGATTAATTTCAATAAAATCATGGTCCTCGTTACCTGCATAATAAATTGGAATAAATTCGTATTCAGGATAAGTTTTTTTGAGATCAATGCTTAAACGAATCGTATGGATGATTTTATACCACCAATACAAAGATCCACCTAATAACAATGCTTGATGTGCGCAAATAATCGTAAAAGTATGATCTTGTTTAATTAAATTAATTTGGTGCAGAATATTATCATCTCCAATATCTTGATATTGGTTTAAAAGTATATCGCAGATTTCATTTCTGTTATGAAATTGACTTTTCTTAAGCTCAATCATTTGAGGAACATTGTCCAATTCAGGAGTTAAGGAAATTAAACGGTCAAAATCATTCGGATTATTCCAATATTGAAGTTCCAGAGGCTTTAACTCTGCAATTTCAAGAGGGTTAATATGGACAATATCAGCAGTAAAATCGGACAATTAGACTAAAATTTATGAAATATAAGAAGGATAATGAAATACTAGTATAAATGTTTAGTAAAATGTCATTTTATTCTATTGGATATTTTCTGTTCATTTTTAATTTGCAAGGCTTACATTTGCCAATAATATATATTCATTCTTGCTTGATTAGATTAATTATAGATCGTGTGTTATTGGGTATTGCATCCATACTTCTTGTAAGTGCATTAATTACAACCATTATTTTCTATGCACCGGTTGATCCCGCTCGATTAAGTTTTGGGCAAAGAAGTGATGAGGAAACTATTCAACTTTATAAGAAAAAGTATTATCTAGATCAACCATGTTTTGTTCAGGTTTTTAGATTTTTTGAAGATTTGAGCCCTGTACAATTCATTCATGCTAAAGACAGTAGATTGAATGATTATCAATTTACAAAAATTATTCAAATTTCAAGCCATTTCCTAATTTTCAAAAAACCTTATTTTCGTAAATCTTATGTCAATGGTCAGAATGTATGGCCTCAAATTGTAGAAGCCATTCCGGGTACTTTGGTTTTAGCTTTGGCAAGTATCATTATTTCTATAATCGTTGGAATGATATTGGGTTTTATTTCCGCCTTGAAATTTGGATCATGGTGGGATAAATCGATTTTGATTTTTTGTTCAATGAGTTATGCCATCCCTAGTTATGTTAGCGCTGTAATTGTAGGTGTTATTTTTGCCTATGTTTTAGGAGATTGGACTGGACTTCAATTGCAAGGCAGTCTGTGGGATTACGATGATCTTGGGGAACAAAAACTTTATTTGAGTCATTTGATTTTACCCGTTTTTGCGCTTGGAATTAGACCTGTTAGTATGATTGCTCAAATGACTCGTGCTGCGACATTGGATGTTTTAGAAGCAGATTATGTTAGGACAGCTAGATCCAAAGGAATCAACATGGTAAAATTAATCTACAAGCACGTATTGCCTAATAGTATAAATCCAATTCTAACTACCATAAGTTCATGGTTTGCGTCCTTGCTTACAGGATCATTCTTTATTGAGTATATTTTTAATTATAAAGGTTTAGGACTATTGACCATCAATGCCTTGAATAGTTTTGATGTACCTCTCATTTCAGGTTGTTGTATTATAACTGTAAGTATTTTTGTAATCATAAATTTTGTTACAGATCTTGCCTATGCTTTTTTTGATCCAAGGATTAAATTAAATTAGAATTTTAATCCAACTGTTCCGATTAATCTTGTTTCAGCATTAGCAAAAGCATAATTTCTACCAAAGAAATTAATGTGATCTCCAAATTTGTTAAAATTACCTTCATGCCTTAAATCAAAAGTCAATAATCCAAAATCAAAACCTAGTCCAACTTGATATCCGAAGGTTGAAGCGTTGAACTTATCTGAATAGCTTTTAATCTTCACTAAATCAGATTTGTTGTTTATAAAAATATGACTTACTGGTCCACCATTTATTCTGAATATTCCAAACTTGAAACCCATAATGAGAGGAATATCGAGTCTTTGATAGCGTTCGTAAAGAATACTATCGGAAGTTTGAAACTGTCCAAATTCCTTCCATTTAAAGCTGGTTTTATTAGAATTGAAGAGTAATTCTGGCTGGATAATAAAATGCCCTAAATTGAATCTAACGAAACCTCCAAAGTGCACTCCATAATTGGCTTCTTTAAAAGCTAATGAGAAAGAATCCAGCTTTGAATCACTGGTGACAACAAAGGTTTGTGGCTTAATATTGACACTAGATCCACCTACTAAGAATCCCCATTCAAATTGCGCTTTCGCTTGATTATCAATGAGTAAGAAAACAAAAAGAAATGAAATCAGTATTTTCATATTAAAGATTTTCACAAATTAACGAAAGAAAAGACCAAGAATTTATACCTTCAGCTTTTGTTAGCAGAATCTTAACTATTAACATGTTGATAAGAGATGCCAATTATATTGGCTCATTTCCCAAATTTACATCACTTCCGACGCCTAATCTACCTGAATATTGTTTCTGGGGAAGATCAAATGTTGGGAAAAGTTCAATCATTAATTTAATCTGTGACAGGAAGGATCTTGCCCTTACTTCTGGAACGCCTGGTAAGACTATTAATTTTAACTTTTTTAATATTGATAGTACTTTCATTATAGTTGATCTGCCAGGTTATGGGTATGCTCGTGTATCCAAAAAAATGCGTTACAGTTGGGACGAAGAAATACAAAAATATTTTATGAAACGCGAAGCTCTGGTAAGCGTTTTTATTTTGGTAGATATTTCAATACCTATACAAGATTCAGATATGGAAAGGATTAACATGTTGGGTGAAAGTAGTATTCCTTTCGTAATTTTGTACACCAAATCGGATAAATGTAAAAAACTTGAATTAACAAAGAACATCACCAATTATGAATCAAAGTTAAGTGAACAATGGGAGGATTTGCCATTGCGAATTCTGACTAGTGCAGAAAAAAGAATTGGAAAAAAAGAAATTTTAGAATATATGGAGAAATATCTTAATAGTATTCAAAGTAATTAACATAAAAATGCGTGCACATCTTATTCGAGACATACATGAATGGCCAGTTTACAAATTGTCCAAAGACAGGGACGCATTTGTTAACGAAGTAATTAATGATTTAGAACGCCAATTTGATCAATATGGTGCTATAGAGTTAGATCAAGCTTTATCGAAAACGATCTTTCAAGAAAGGCAAAGGATCAAGTCTAATCCTTGGAAAGTAGATCCACCTAATGAAGGTCTTTTTTTTAAAAAACTTCAGAATGAATACAATGAAAACAAAGAATCTGAGTCGAGTTTTCAAAAAAACAAACAATCTGTAAATAGGTTAATACACCGATATACTGAAGAAATTTCGGGATCATTCAATATAGCCACATTTCATTTTGCAAGAAAAATTCTTAGTTGGTTTTTTCATTTTATTTACCTTCCTGTCAATTTCAACTTATTTAGAAGTACAAAAACTAAAATTAAACGCTTATCGGAAAAGTTAATTATTAACGGTGAGATAGATTTAGTAAGAAAATTATTTAAGGATAATACCATTATTTTGGTTCCTACGCACTCAAGCAATATGGATTCCATAATGGTTGGATATATGTCTGATATATTTGGTGGATTACCTGCTTTTACTTATGGTGCGGGCTTAAATTTATTCGATTCAGAGTTTTTTGCATTTTTCATGAATAGATTAGGAGCATATCGTGTTGATCGACGAAAGAAAAATCAAATTTATCTACATACTTTAAGTACATATACCAGATTGATTGCTGAAAGAGGTGTAAATACTATTTTTTTTCCTGGCGGTACACGTTCAAGATCGGGTGAAGTCGAATCCAAATTAAAGCTTGGCTTGTTAAATTCTGTTTTGCTTGCCCAACGAAATTTGGTTGAGAAAAAAAGTACAAGAAAAATTATTTTAGTTCCTGTAGTCATGACCTATGAAAGTGTATTAGAAGCAAGGTCTTTAATGATTCAACATTTAAAGTTAACCGGTCAGGAAAAATTTATTACAAAGGAAAGGAATTCACCATTGCGCGAATACATTAGTTTTATTTGGCGCCTAATGAAGAAATCGTCCAAAGTTTATTTGAGCTTTGCCACACCCTTGGATGTCTTTGGAAATATTGTCAATGAACAAGGCAAAAGTTTAAATCATATGGGAACTGAAATTGATTTGAAAGATTATTTTTTAAGAGAAGGAATTTTCATTAAGGATGGACAAAGGGAAAGTATTTATACTAAAGAACTTGCATCAGCCATTGTGGATAAATATAAGAGATTTAATTTTATTCTTCCTTGTCATTTAGTAGCCTATTGTGCTTTTAAAACCTTTAAGAAGTTGCATCCCGGTCAAGATGAAATAAGTCTGGTACAAGCACCAGAAGAAGAGTTTGTAATTCCTTTAGAAGATTTTAAATCTAACTGCTTAAAACTTATTTCTCATTTAAATCAATTGAAATCTCAAGGAAAAGCTCTGATTTCTGATGACTTGAATCGCAATATAAATCTTGTGATAAAGGATGGGGTAGAGCGCATTGGAGTTTTTCACAATCGCAAAATTTTATTTATTGAAAACAATCAACTTTTAACGGAAGATTTAATTGGATTGTATTTTTATCACAATAAAATGATTAATCTTGAAAATGATTTCTCAGAATTGTGTTAGTGTATTAATATTTTTGAAAGTAGAATGAAGTATTTTGTTTTTGATCTGGAAGCCACATGTTGGCCAGAAAATAAAGGTAAATCCCAGGAAATAATAGAAATCGGTGCCTGTATCATTGATCCATATGGTAGATTAATGAAGACTTTTTCCTCTTTTATCAAACCCGTATTAAACCCTACAT
The DNA here is from genome assembly GCA_039918515.1 of Saprospiraceae bacterium. Taxonomy (GTDB): domain Bacteria; phylum Bacteroidota; class Bacteroidia; order Chitinophagales; family Saprospiraceae; genus Vicinibacter. The sequence continues at coordinate 5,515 of JBDSHL010000062.1, forward strand.
TAAGTTCTTATTGTAAAGGATTGACTAAGATCACTCAAGCAGAAGTGGATGCTGCCAAAAGCTTCCCACAGGTAATTCATAAGCTGCTTGATTGGGCTGAAATTCCAGATGAAGAATATGCATTTTGTGCATGGGGAGCAGCGGATTTGAAACTTATACAGAATGATTCCGTTCTACATAAGATAGACTTTAATTGGATTGAACCTTATGTAGATATTAAGTCGCAATACCATAGGAATAAAGAGATTGTCAATTTGTCTGGATTATATAAAGTGATCAAACAGAATGGATTTGAATTTGAAGGAACTAAGCATAGGGCATTATCTGATGCAGTTAATTTAGCTAGAATTGTAGCCAAATATATCGACGAATGGGTTTACTAAATGAATTAAATGCAATACATTGAGTCCTCTCAACTTTTTGAATTAAAGAAGAGGAATATTCCAATCATTGATGTCAGGTCTCCATCTGAATATGTAAAAGGGCATATACCACATGCGATAAATATAAGTTTGTTCAATGATGAAGAACGCGCACATATAGGAATTACTTACAAGAACAAAGGAAAAGAGGAAGCCATAATGGAAGGACTTAAAATTGTAGGCCCTAAACTTACACAGTTTGTTGAGGATTTAAAGGAGTTTAATAATTCTGATGAAATCATAGTCCATTGTTGGCGAGGTGGAATGCGAAGTTCGAGTATGGCTTGGTTGTATAATCTCACTGGGCTAAAAGTTTATATTCTAAAAGATGGTTACAAAGCGTATCGAAATTATGTTATAAAGTGCTTGCAAGAAGTGAATATTAAGCTTTGTGTATTAGGAGGTAGAACGGGATCGGGTAAGACACAGATTCTTCATGAATTGGCTATATTTGGTGAACAAATAATTGATCTTGAAAAATTAGCAGACCACAAAGGTTCAGCATTTGGTTGGATTGGAAGAACTATGCAAGTTGGAACGGAACAGTTTGAAAATTTGTTATGGGAGGAACTTAGTAATCTTGATTTGAGTAAAGACATATGGGTCGAGAATGAAAGTAGGGGAATTGGAATAGCACAAATTCCAGAACAAATATGTCTCCAAATTAGAAATTCAAGTTTATTTAATTTGGAACTTGAATTAGAGGAGCGATTAGATATTCTTGTAGCGACTTATGCGCTGGATAATTCTAATGATTTAATTTTATCTTTTGAAAAAATTAGAAAGAAGCTTGGACATTTAAAAACGGATCAAGCCATTGAATTTGTTAAATTGAATAATTTTAAAGAAGCCGCAAGGATTGCTTTAGAATATTATGATAAAACTTATGATTTTGGAATGTTAAAAAGAGAAAAAAATAAGGTTCACATTTTGAAATTTGAAAAATTTAATAAGACTATAATGGCTTCAAAGCTTTTAGAGTATAAAAACAAACTATGAGTAAAGAGCTAAAAGATTTCAAACTTACCCAATTCAGTCATGGAGCTGGTTGTGGTTGTAAAATCTCTCCAGCAGTTTTAGATCAGATTTTGAAGACGAGTAACAAGCATTTTTTTCCTAATTTGATCGTAGGATATGATCATAAAGATGATGCAGCCGTTTACGATATTGGATCAGGAAATGCGGTCATTAGCACAACAGATTTTTTTATGCCAATCGTTGATGATGCTTATGATTTTGGAAGAATTGCTTCTGTTAATGCCATTAGTGATGTTTATGCTATGGGAGGAAAGCCTATAATGGCCATTGGTATTCTTGGTTGGCCCATTGACAAACTACCGGCTGAGCTTGCTGCACTGGTGTTAGAAGGTGCAAGAGCTGTATGCTTAGAAGCAGGAATACCATTAGCTGGAGGACACAGCATAGATAGTCCAGAACCTATATTCGGACTTGCAGTTACTGGATTCGTTAAAGTGGATAGAGTTAAAACAAATGGAAATGCTTGTTCAGGAGATTTGATTTATTTGACAAAAGAATTAGGAGTGGGAATATTGACCACTGCAGAGAAGAAAGGAATATTAAAAGAAGAGCATAAGGACCTTGCTAAAAATTCTATGCTGAAGTTAAACAGGATTGGTTATACATTATCCAATGAAGACTATGTTCATGCGATGACGGACGTCACAGGATTTGGGCTTGCTGGTCATTTATTAGAAATGTGTGAAGCTTCAGAACTTGGGGCAGAAATACATTATGTTAAGTTGCCTCTTCTTGATGATTCGATTCATGATTATATACTTAAAGGATCTATACCGGGAGGTACAATTCGCAATTGGAAATCCTACGGAGAAAAGATAGCTTTAGCACAAGAGTCTTGGTTAAACATTATCGCTGATCCTCAGACCAGCGGTGGATTATTAATTGCTGTTGATCCTGTATATAAAGGTGCATTTGATGACCTAATGAATTCAAATGTTTGCTCGGCATATTGCATAGGGGTATTTCAGAAAATGGAGGATAGAATGGAAGGAAAAACGATAAGGGTATTGTAATCCATTGGGGATCAAAAGGATACAACTTAACATAATATAAATTATCGGCAAGAGTGAGGAGGATGCTTTAATCAATTTAAGGTAAACTTGGCATAATTTGATCTGTTAAATTGGATTAAAGATTATTCCTATAATTATTGGGCAACTTAAAATGCTTCAATAAACAAATAAAGTTCAATAAGTAAATATAACCGTTCATTTTGAGATTTAGAAATCCTTATCCTTATCGGAGACCTTAAGTAAGTAATACAAATTTCGCTTTTCAAAAAATCGCCTTTACTCCCCTATCCTATGATTTATGTTCTGGTGACTGAGGTATCGATGAAATTTGGTAAAAGTGAAGTCCAATTCTATACATATAATAATGACCATAAGCGAGCCTAGCATATTAGTCTATTGGATGACTTGTATAGTGAAGTTGAAATTAATTAAATTAATATAAAGTCCGTATCTTTACTTAGAATTGGCAAAATATATAAGTGATATTCACGCAATAGCCTTCTTAAACATTTGGAAATACAAATGTTAGCGGGTCAGTTTGCGGACGGATATTTCTGAAGAAAAATGCGGACATTGAATTGACGGAGAAAATTTTAATACATCTAATTGACGGTGCTGAAGCATGGGTTCCAATAATTGCTAAACAGACCGGACCGTATTCCTTCGAAATATTGGACGATTCTGAATTTATATACGACGACCCAAGCGTGATATTTGAGTTTTATCCTGGTGACATCGTTGAAGTTGAAGACGCTTTTGACGAAGAACACCAGTATAAAGCGGTTAAGTTAATCCAACTTTCAAGACATCCTGACAGGAAATATCTGTTGTTCAAATATAAAGCGACACGTCATTTAATGCCGGTCGACAAACAGTCGGCGAAGGATTTCCATACAGAAATCGAGCGAATTCGTAATGAAATCAATGAGGGACAATTTGTATACCGAGGTATAAAAGAAACTTTAAAGTATATTGACAAAAATGCTTAATGAAATAGAAGCTACTAAATTTGTTGACAATTAAACAAGACATATACTGTGTACGCAAACCGAACCGCTAACAGTTGTTTTGTGACTATTTTTGGACGTAAGCGCTCAAATGCGTAACTTGTACTTAGCGTAAAACGGCACAAGACCGAAAAATGTTGTGCAAGCTTTGAGGACTTTGCTAATTTGAATCTTTTGAGCATTGAATAAACAGACAGACAAAAAATCATAACGAGAATGATAGAATTAAACTTTACTCCATTTCCAAACTTAACAACAGACCGTCTTGTTTTGCGACAGCTAAATATGGACGATGCAAATGAAATTTATTTGCTTCGTTCAGACGAAAATATAAACAAATATCTTGACAGAGACAAAGCAACTGTAATGGACGATGCTATTAATTTCATAAATAAAATCAATAACGAAGTTTCGATAAATAATTCACTTTATTGGGCAATTACTATTAAAGGCAACAACGCTTTAATTGGAACAATCTGTTTATTTAGCATGGACATTGAAAAAAACAGAGCCGAAATTGGTTACGAATTAATGCCGAAATTTCAAGGTAAAGGCTTTATGCAAGAATCTATTTCGATTGTAATTAGGTTTGCGTTTGACAATTTGAGAATTAAAACAATAACAGCAACTCCAACTGCTGATAATTCTAAATCTGTTACCATTTTAAAACGAAACAACTTTAAGTTAGACAGAAATTTCACCTACGCATCAGAAGAAGAATTAGAAAACTTGACTTG
>JBDSHL010000063.1:0-1520 GCA_039918515.1 Saprospiraceae bacterium
ATCCAATGACTGGAAGTGTAGATTTTAATGATAGGTGTCTGGAGAATACAAATGGTGTACCAATAACATGGTACAAATATCCTGATGCAAAAATAGGAGGTCCTAATCTATTAACTTGTACTTTAACAAGTATTAGTTTAGATGCTGGAAATTCGGTGAGTGGTTCTGGAGATCCACTAAAATATAAATGGAGCAATGGTGATTCTACTTCTTTTATAATAACTTCTCTACCAGGAACATTTACGGTAACGGTAACAGATTCAAAATCTAAATGTACAAGCGTTAGTAATTTTACAGTGAATAGGATGGTAGATCTTCCAAAAGTGATTATTGATAGTGCATTAAAATTTACCTGTGACAGAAATACGGTTACATTGACAGGGAATAAATCTGATATGGGTCCAAATTATCAAGCATTCTGGAAAGGTACTGGAACCAATTCTTATACAACTACTGTCAATAAACCAGGTAGATATACATTGGTTGTGGAGAATAAATTAACCAATTGCAGAGATAGTCTTGATATTCTGGTTGGAGTTGATACTCTTCCACCTATTGCCAAGATTGCACAAGTTGGAACATTAGGATGTGTTGTTAAGCAAGTGAAATTAAATGGTTTTCAATCTACAGGAAGTTCAGGTGTTATTTCCTCTTATAACTGGAGTGGAAATATCATATCAGGGCAAAATACATCAAGCGTTACCATTGGTTCTCCTGGTGGAAAATTTATTCTTACCGTTAAAGATTCTAAAAATGGATGCATAGATACAGATAGTATTGATGTTGTTGAAGAAAGTAATCCACTTGATTCAATAATTTCTATGGTTGTTAATCCTGATTGTTTTGGAAAAACAAATGGCCAGATTGTTGTTGATAAAGTCTTTGATAAAAATGGCAATTCAGTTAGTGGATTACTATATTCTATTAACAATGGACCTTTTGCTTCAAGAGATACCTTTTCGAATCTTGCGAATGGCACTTATACTATAACAGTAAAAGATACACTAGGATGTATTTTATCTACAAGAAATGTAGTAGTTGAGCCTCAAGTCTTGGATATTAAAGTGCATTCAACTGTAATTGTTGATCAGGGAACAATAATAGATATAGATACGCTTTTACTAGGAATTTTCGGAGGTACAACCAATGGATTTGGAGAATATAAAGATACTACTTGGTTCAATGTCTTTGATTCCAAATATCTTACAAATCTAATTTATCAAGCTGACACTACGAGCGAATTTATAATTACAGGAATAGATGAATCTGGATGTATTGTCTCCAAGAGTGTACGTGTAATTGTCCGAATTGTTAAAGAAGTCTGGTGGCCGAATGTATTTAATCCTAATAGTTCATTATCCGAAAACGCTAAATTCAATTTATATGGAAAAAGAGTTCGCAACATTCGTATTATTAATATTTATAGTCGATGGGGTGAATTAGTATTTTCTTCTGAGAATTTTCAAGATGCTAATAAAATCAAAGGTTTTGGATGGGATGGAATGTTCCGTGGGCAAAAA
>JBDSHL010000064.1:0-6532 GCA_039918515.1 Saprospiraceae bacterium
TACATTTCATGAAACAATAAATAAATTTGTCCTTGCAAAATAAAATTCTAGCTAATAAGAAATAAACTTCCCGCCATAAGCATTGTGCATATTATAAATTCGATAAGAAAAAATTCCTGAAATTTCAAATTTTCTTGAGTAAGAATTGATACCAGAAATAAAAGATAATTCCTCAGAACGAATTAATTTTCCACTTTGATCATATATGTCAAAAGTTAAGTTACCTGAACTTTTTGCAATAAGTTGAATGAGAAGTTGATAATCACCAATGGGTATTACTGTAATATCATTCACATTGCTTTCCAAGTCATGAGATGCAACAGCCTGAGCACTGGTTCTGTAATTTAGAGTTCCTGTGTTGGTGCCACTTGGGCAAATGCTTTTAGAATTATAGGCAGTTACTTTCCAGACATATTTTGTATTGGCTAACAAGTCTGTTAATGTCGTATCCAATCTTCCTAAAATGTAATTTCTATAAGTTGACTTGTTAGAAAAACTTAGCACAGCAATTTCAAGGATATAGAAAGTTGCATTTGGCACAGATTCCCATTTGAAAGTTACAGCATTAAATCCGGATGAAACGACAACTGGATTTATGGGTGGGCTAGAAACATCACCAGGTGGGTTATAAACCGAACTCCTTAAGTAGTCTCTTCTCGTACTTTTAAGATCTCGGGCAATTGCAGCCTTTTGTTCAAGGGAATAATAGGTCAAACATCCTAGGAAATCACCCATTATATTTTTCTCATCTGGATCTAACGGAACATCATCAGGGTCTTTGGCACATCCACTATAGACACATCCATTTAACCATCCAAAGCCTTGATCATAGTCTGCGGGAGTATCACAAAATCCATCACCTGAAAAATAGCAATGAAAGCCTCTATCTTTCATCCTATCAACATATTCCACTAAAACTTTGGTTGAACCAAAATCTAATTCTTTGGGAGTCGGCATAGTGCAATCATATACTAAAGAACCCCAAGGATAATATGTGTGGACCAATGTAAAAAAATGTCCAAGTTCATGAGCTAGAATGGTTGCATCCTCATTCACGATTTGCCCATTACAAACAATATAATCTTCAGAATAGTGATAATAAGCTAATGCGCCTAAATTTACTGAAACGGCACCACTTGTTACGAAAATATTAATTGCATTTTTGTTGATGCTGTTAATTTGATTAATGGCTGCTTCACCCTCCCTTGAACTTGGATCCTCATAAATAATTATGTTATTTACATCAAAAATTCCTTTGAGATAGAATTGAATATTCTGATCGACATAAATTTTATTGAGGGCACAAATATTCAAGAGGACGTCAACATATCTGATGCGACCGCTACCATCGTTTTTAGCAGATAGCCAATAGCTTATTGGAATATAAGTAATAACACCGACTCTAAGGTCATTGGATTGAATTGATTCCCGATTCTGCAACATTCTATCCTTGATCCGTTGATTATCTAAGAGCGTTGTTCCACAGAAACCAGACTGTTGAGCATGGTTAATATTGATTAAAAATAAATTTAAAATAATGATTATCAGATTTTTATACATATTGATATTAATTAAAGTAAAATTATTTTTACAAAAATTATTAAATTTAATTTCCAAGTCCAAATAAAATAACGAATGAACTTAAAAAATGTGTTTTTAGAAGTAATGTGTTATTCTACAACATACGATTCAACATTTCTAACCCTTCTTTATTTGTAATTAGGTTGATCAAAGTTACTTTAAAATGATAAATCAAAAAAATTAAAGTGTAATTACTTAATATTTTTCAAAATACTAAATGGACCTTAATTCGAATGATAAGTTAGCACTCCTCTATTAAAATATTAAATGGGATCAATCGAAGATTAGATTGATGAATTATAGGTTTGCTTAACATTGAGAATTTTGAGTTAAATTGCAGCGAATTAAGCAGACGAATTGAATGGGAAAGAATTTTAGAATGGTTGCAAAGACCATGTTTGGATTTGAAGGGATTCTGGCAAAAGAATTGCAGCAGTTGGGAGCACTTGATATTGAGGAAGGCTTGCGAATGGTAAGTTTTACAGGGGATACTGGCTTTATGTATAAGGCAAATCTTGCGCTAAGGACAGCCATAAAAGTCTTAAAACCCATATACTCTTTCCATGCCAATAATGAAGATAAACTGTATCAAGGAATTTACAAGTTCGACTGGTCGGAAATTATGGGTGTGGATCAAACTCTAGCCATAGATGCTACTGTACATTCAGAATATTTTAATCACTCCAAATTCATTGCTCAAAAAACCAAAGACGCGATTGTAGATCAATTTAGAAATAAATTTGGAAAACGCCCTGATGTAGATATCGCTTCTCCTGATCTTAGGATTAATATTCATATAAATGATGATCATTGTACGGTATCTTTAGACAGTTCTGGCTTGTCATTGCATTTGCGAGGATATAAATCTTCAACCAATATCGCTCCGATTAATGAAGTTCTTGCAGCTGGTTTGCTATTGCATTCTGGTTGGGAAGGACAATCCCATTTTTTAGATCCCATGTGTGGAAGTGGAACCATTCTTATTGAAGCTGCAATGATCGCTTGTCGCATTCCAGCCAATCTGCACCGAAAAGAATTTACATTCCAAAAATGGTCCGATTGGGATCCGGAATTGTATGAATTAATTAAATCTGCACTCTTATCCAAAGTTCGCGATTTTAATTTTACTATTCAAGGATACGATATTGATGAGACGGCTATCCATAAATCTAAAGAAAATATTGAAAATGCCGGACTAGAAGAATTTATTACACTTGAGCAACAAGATTTTTTCACTTCAGAAAAAAAACACCCAGGGCCATTACACATTCTTTTTAATCCACCTTATGGAGAACGCATTGATGTAGAAATGGAGACTTTCCACAAGCAAATTGGCGATACCTTAAAACAAAAATATTCCAATACCCATGCCTGGATGATTACCGCCAATCTTGAAGCCCTTAAATTTGTAGGACTTCGCCCCTCCCGAAAAATAAAAGTTTTCAACGGAGCGCTTGAAGGACGATTAGTCAATTATGAAATGTATGAAGGGACTAAGAAAGCGAAGTACAATCTTAATATACCATCAACTGAATAAGCCAAAAACAGAAGATTGAATTAAAGAATTTACAATTAGAAAAGACGATGGTATATTGCCGATGCATAAATATAAGTTGAAAATTTATTGAATTATTATACCAATATCATCTATATCAATTTATTTGATTTTTTACACTTAGTTGCCATGATGAATACTAAGAAAAGATTACAGGGACTAAATACTATTTCTTTTTATAAGCATCTTTGCGATTCACAATGGCTAATATTTCTATAACTTTTGACTTTTTGTCAATTTCATATATTATCCTATATTGAGCACATCTAATTCGAAATAAATTATCTTCTCCTTGAATTTTCAAACTATTTTTAGGATGAGGATCATCAACAAGGTTCAACAAAACTTCATCAATAATACTTAATATTGAGCTTTTTATGTTTTTAAGTTCCTTCTCAGCAGATTTCTTAAGACGAACATCAAAGCTCATTTTTTATGTTCTATATTTAATTCTTTGCGTATTTCAACATAAGATCTACTCGTTTCTTTTCGCCTCACTTCTGCTATCATCAGAGAATAAAAATCTTCCCACAAGGATTTGTGTTTTTTCAAATCAATCTGAACTGCAATTGGCTTATCCTTCTCATCGGTAATAAAATTTACTCCTTTCATTGTGAATTATCAATTTAAATAACAAATTTAGTAATTTTATTTAATTTAGGGATAAAATTTAAAAGATTCTTATTTTTAAAAAAATTAAAGTCTTGAGTTATTGTTCCTTAGGAAATTATCATTAAACTCTTCAAGTAGGTTCAAAAACCCATCTTAGGTCACAATATTACATAAGTAAGTTGTGAATTATATATTAAACCAATAGTTAATGGTAAAAAGTAAACTGCCAAGTCGTAATGAAAAATTTATTGGACTATTTTATTTGTCTCGTTTGAATAACAATAAAAATAGAGTTTAATCCAGCTTATTCAATAGAGTTTCACATTGAAAGTTAAAAGGCCAATAATGATTCTTGTTCCTTTCTAGCTGGGCAAACTTTGAAATATTTTTAGCTTGACAATACACAGAGAGGTAACATATAATAATATTCTACACGAGAATTGGTTAAGCATTTTATACCTGCTCTAATCAACTCATAGTCTGGATAAACAATTTGTTAAATGCCATTATTTGAACTTAAGAATTCCTATTGACTTAGAATGAAAAGCCAATTTTTAATCTGGGGTTATCTTGACCATTTGAATACAATAATGCAAATAAACTATTTCAGAATATTGTTCGTTAGTACATTTATAACTATTCACGCTTTAGTAAAGTACATGGAAAGAGCAATTCCACTTTTAAATTTGCAAGATTTTGTTCAAGGAGATTCTGAACAAAAGCATCTTTTCGTTAAGGGGCTCACACAGGCTTTTAAGGAAATAGGTTTTGTAGGTATTGTTGGACATGGCATTCCTGATGATTTGGTGGACAAATTCTATTACAATGCTAAGGATTTCTTTTGCCTTCCTATTTCAGTTAAAAAGCAATACGAAATTCCTGGTCTGGCAGGTCAAAGAGGTTATACTTCTTTCGGTAAGGAGCATGCCAAACATTCGCATATTGCAGACCTTAAGGAATTCTTTCAAATAGGACAGACAGTTGTTGGTTCAGACGAGATTCGCTCGGAATACCCTGACAATATTATTACGGATGTGCTCCCTGAATTTACAGAATTAGGGAATAAGCTATATAAGAGATTTGAAGCGTCTGGCGCCCATCTCTTGAGAGCAATTGCAATAGGACTTAATCTAGAGGAAGACTATTTTGCATCTAAAATTAGAAATGGAAACAGCATTCTTCGAGCCATTCATTATCCACCAATCATACAGGAACCTGAGTCAGCCATCAGAGCAGAGCAACACGAAGACATCAATCTGATTACCTTATTGGTAGGGGCGTCAGCTGGAGGATTACAGGTTTTGACTAAAGAAGGGCATTGGTTAGATGTTGTCCCTCAAGACAAAGAAATTGTGGTTAACGTAGGGGATATGTTACAGCGATTAACCAATAATGAGTTAATATCAACCACACATCGAGTAGTCAATCCTCCTAAAGCCTTGTGGCATGTTCCAAGGCTGTCGATTCCTTTCTTTTTACATCCTAGAAGTAGTATGGATCTAAGCTGTCTTCCAGCCTGTATAAGTGTGAATAATCCAATTCATTATGAATCCATTACGGCAGGAGAGTATCTTAACGAAAGATTAAGGGAAATTGGACTGAAAAAGTAGTATTTTTGCAAATTAAATAAACTATATGAAATTTTTATTTTTAGGTAATTTAGGCGGATCAGAACTTATTCTGATTGGATTTATCGTTCTTTTATTGTTCGGTGGTAAGAAAATACCAGAACTTATGAGAGGTCTTGGAACAGGAATTCGTGAATTCAATAGTGCCAAGAATTCAATCAATGAGGAGATCAAAGAAGGAATGAAAGAAGCAGAAAGAAAAAGTCTTTCAGATAGATAATTACAATATTATACTTTAAATTTTTTTCTGTGAAAACTTTGAATGCTTTATTGCTATTTATCGCTATTTTTTTCTGTAATTTTAGTTCTTATGGACAAAAATATGGGCATGTTAATTATAAGCAATTAATTGACACCTTGTCAGAGTCTCATGTTATTGAGGCCCAATTGAGTAAGTATGAAAAATCTCTTATTGATGTTGGAGAACAAATGGTTAAGGCTTTTCAAGACAATTACAAAAAATATCAAGAAGCCATTCAAGGAGGAAATTTAACTCCCATTCAGAGATCTCAACAAGAATCAGATCTTCAGACACAACAAACAGCCATCGGCAACTATCAGAATAGTGCCAAAGAATCAATGCAGAAAAGAAATACAGAATTGCTCAAACCCTTTCTTACCAAAATTGATACCACCATCAAAAATTACGGTAAGAGTGAAGGTTTTTCTATGATTCTTGATAGTAGTATGGGAATGATTATAAGTCCTGACAACGAAAACTTATTTGCACCCTTGTATCTTATATTGAATAAGAAATAAGTTACCATTTGTTATTTCTTTTTTGAATATTAATCCAACAAGTATCTAGCTTGAATTTTGATTAATATCATATAATTTTGAATATCAAATTAATTTGAGAAAAATAAACTGTTACAAACAACTCCTTCCCTTTAAAGGGAAGGTTGGGATGGGTTTTACTTTTCCTAAATATCATATAATTTTGAACATCAAATTTATTTGAGAAAAATAAACTGTTCCAAACAACTCCTTCCCTTTGAAAGGAAGATTGGGAAGGGTTTTACTTTTTCCTAAATATCATATATTTGAACATCAAAGTAATTCGTGAAAAATAATCTATTTCAAACAGCTCCTTCCCTTTGAAGTGAAGGTTGGGAAGGGTTTTACTTTTTCCTAAATATCATATAATTGAATATCA
>JBDSHL010000065.1:0-2711 GCA_039918515.1 Saprospiraceae bacterium
CTGGAGCATTAGAGACTTATACTATTGAAGCTATGATGCAAGATGGTAAGGCTTTACAAGCAGGAACATCTCATTATTTGGGTCAGAATTTTGCTAAAGCATTTGGTGTAAAATTTCTTACGGATCAAAATAAGGAAGAATATGTTTATGCTACTTCTTGGGGAGTTTCTACGCGTCTGATTGGAGCTTTGGTTATGACTCATTCTGATGATGACGGATTAATTCTACCTCCTAGGTTGGCACCCATTCAAGTAGCCATTGTTCCCATACCAAAGCCAAGTACTGAAATTGATGAAGTGAGTGAATGCATTATGAATGAATTGAAATCGAAAGGGATAAAAGTGATTTATGATCGTGATGAGAAGAATCGACCTGGGTATAAGTTTGCCGAATATGAATTAAAAGGTGTACCTGTACGAATAGGAATTGGCGCCAGAGATCTTGAAAAATCTGTCGTCGAAATCGCAAGGCGCGACACCAAAGAAAAAGAATTGGTATCCATTGATCAGGTGACTCAATATGTAGAAAAGTTGTTAGCGGATATTCAAATCAATTTATTCGAAAAAGCTAAAGCATTACAACAATCTAAAACGCATCATGTCTCCGATTGGTCAAAATTTGAAGAAATATTAAAAGAGGAAGGAGGATTTGTTTATGCTCATTGGGACGGAAGTTCGGAAACAGAAGAATTGATAAAAGAAAAAACGAAAGCTACCATTCGATGTATTCCAATGGATGATGGTCTGATTGAAGAGGGTCAATGTATTCTAAGTGGCAAACCTTCAAAAGGAAAAGTTTTATTTGCAAAAGCATATTGATGCGAATGGTATCTGACCTTAAAAAACTCATGAAAATTAGACAGATGAAAAAATATATATATATCATATTATTAATGACTTGCATACTTGGTTTTCAATGTAAAGAAAAAATTAAACCAAATGAAAAGGGTAGACCAATGATGGAGAAAGTTGATGAATCTGGAACTGAGTTTACTTCTCAATACGTATGCCCGATGCATTGTAAAGGATCAGGATCAGATCATCCTGGTAAATGTCCGGTTTGTGAAATGGATTATGAATTGAATGAATCCTTTAAAAAAGATAGTATACATTAAATAAGAAATCCAATTGCAAGAAATAACTTGGAACGATTTTGAAAAAATAGATCTTCGAGTCGGGACGATTATCGAAGTCAATGACTTTCTTAATGCAGTCAAACCTGCCTATCAATTGCATATTGATTTCGGCGAATTAGGTATAAAAAAATCCAGTGCGCAGATCTGTACTTTATATAAGAAAGAGGATTTAATGAATAAGCAAATCATTGCAGTTGTAAATTTTCCAATTAAACAGATTGCCAATTTTTTCTCAGAATGTCTGGTCCTAGGTGTGATAGGAGAAGATAAGGCAGTAATTTTATTGCAACCCGAAAGAGAAGTTAAGAATGGGATGAGAGTGGGGTAGTATTTAACAAATTTTAATAAAATTATTTTTCTTGGGCTTTACAAATGTTAAAATGGATAAATAAAAAGGGGAACAAATGCTCCCCTTTAAATTATTAATCAAGAAAAAATTACTTTTTTGGAAGTAGTACAGAATCAATAACGTGAATTACTCCATTAGATTGAGTAACATCGTATACGCTAATATTTGCTCCATTGCCATTCTCGTCCCATACCATAATGTTTCTTGGACCGTTCATCGTAAAAGATAAAATTCCTCCACTTACCGTTTTTAAACTTGCTTTTTTACCTTTCTTTTTAATTAAGGCAGCAATGGTGGCGAAATTGTATTTGCCACTCACTACGTGGTAAGTTAAAATTTTGGTCAAGGTAGCTTTGCTTTCTGGTTTTAAAAGACCTTCTACAGTTCCTGCAGGCAGATTTTCAAATGCATCATTAACGGGTGCGAAAACAGTGAATGGACCTTTGCCCAAAAGCGTCTCTACCAATCCGGCCGCTTTTACAGCAGCAACTAGGGTAGTGTGTGCATTGGATTTCAATGCGTTTTCAATAATGTTTTTCTTAGGATACATGGCTTCTCCACCAACAGAGACAGTCTTATCCATCATTTGTGCATTTACAAAAATACTTGAGGATACTAAAATACTTAAACTCAAGATTGATTTTAAAAAATTCATTTTTATGTGTTTTGTGATTTAAAAAATAATTACTATTGATTTACGCATGGAATTTAGATTTGGTTTTATTTTTTGAAAATTAATTATTTTCAACACCATATTCTTTCAATTTTGAATGATTTTTTATCTAAAAAGTACAGAGTTGCAACTTACAGAAAGCTGATAAGTGAATTTATAGAAATGAATTTTTTTAGTATGATTTATTTATTACAACCTGAAATACTATCATTTTTTTACTTTAGTACTTAACTAACCGTATAGAACATGCGACTATTATAGAATATTTGGATCTATTTTTGAGGACATACTTCCACTTTCGACTCATTACAAGTTATAAATTATTGGTATTGTTTTTGTTTATTTGGTACTTATTGATAATAATTTTTCATGCGTAGAAGAGAATTTTTATTGAAGAGTGCTTTGGCAAGTTCTGCATTACTTGTCAGTCCCAAAATCACCGATTATTTCCCCTCAAAAGGTAAAAAGCCAAAATCAGTTATCGTCATTGGTGCAGGTTTTGCCGGTTTAGCTGCAGCCTATAAACTCTCCCAGTTAGGGATAAAAGTCACCAT
>JBDSHL010000066.1:0-3710 GCA_039918515.1 Saprospiraceae bacterium
AAAAAAAAGCCGCAAATATTCTTTGCGGCTTTTTTAGGAATAATATTTTTAACAAATCAAATGAAATAAAAATGTTGTGTTCTATTTGATGATTAATTTTTGAGTAATTATTTTATCCTTGCTTATCGCTTGAACCAATATTATTCCTTTTGGAAGGTCCAAAGTGTTTATTTCCAAGGAACCACTTTTACCACTTAAATCAATGACTTTTAATAATTGTCCATTGAGGTTAGTTAATTTTAATTGAATAAAATGTGCTTCTTCATTAAGATTAATTCTAAACTTATTCGACGCAGGATTAGGTTGAATACTCATTAAAGCAATTGAAGTTGTATTATTGACAGCTGCAACTTTCTTAGAATCTACCAAGGTTCCTTTACCTGCGACACTTGTACAAATGTTTTCTCCTAAAGAAGTGGTTACACATACTTCTGAATTATAATATACCGGATTAATTATTTCTAAGTTATCTATGGTCCATCCTTTATAATCCGCATTGGTCGGAACAATTGAGGCATCATTTCCGAACCTAAATTTTAATTTAATGTTTTTCCCCCTATAAGCATTTAAATCTAATACTGTTGGAATAAAGTTAGCCGTATAACCTGTAAATCCCTTGTTCTTAGGAATAGCAATAGCGCTATAATCGATATTTCCAGTATAGCCGTTAATAGAAAAGTCAGCAGGATTAATTAATGAGTAGGACTGACCGTTATTATCAGATATTTGTAAAAATCCACCATCAATATTTCCTTGTGTATTAAATTTATGTTGGAACAATAAGGCAACTTCGCTATTATCTACTTTAATTTCGTTTGCATTTTCTAATGAAGCATCAGAAGCAGCTAAATCATCAGCTTGAACTTGCCAGGCATGGGAATCATCTACTCCTACCAGCTCATTAAAAATCCAAAAAATGTTTCCTTTATTTAAATTAACAACCCAGTTATCTTCTGTCTTATTACTTTCAAAGTCATCAATCCAAAGTGTGTTGCTGAATTTTCCGGCATCAGTTTTTAAGCGGTAAGTAATTGTTTTAGATTCGACAGAATCCATACTTGCAAGATTCCAATGAATTGAATTCGCATTAACCATTGTTGGTGTAAGACTTGCTGATCCATTAACATAAGTGCATCCAATAGGAATATAGTCAAGGATATTGATGTTACTTATTTTCTGAGCGCGTAGATTTTTTATAATCAAAGTATAAGTTATTTCGGTACCTGCTTTAACTAAAGGCGTTGCTGTCTTGCTAACTGAAGTCGTATTAGCGCAAATAGGATAGGTATTCTTATCTTCTGATTCGTCGCCAACAAAATTTGTATTGCCCTGCTTTGCTTCAAATCCTAATCCTCTTCTCGCAAATACTTCCCAAATCAAGCATTGGTTCTCACCATTATAATCTACTTTATCAGCTTGAAGAATAGCATTTCTCCCATCTACAAATCCTGGCATGCAAGGTTGTAATTTCATTCCGTCCATGACCAATTGAATGGCTTTGTTATTACCTGAATTTTTATTGCTAAAATTTGGGTCAAAACCATACTTGGCTGACATGGCCCAGTATAAATCCCAAAGCATTGCAGTCCATACTTCGCCTAAATCATGAGTTTCTGCGTTTATATTAGTATAGGTGAATTCATTAATATTCATATCTGTGGTATAAGGTCTTCGTCTAATTCCTGTGCCATCAATTGGACCAGAAACAGCATAATTGCCAACCCCTCTTTTATCTGTAGGTTTATCACCGACTTTAGCAGTCATTATCAAAGACATAAAATCACTCCAACCTTCACCCATATTATCCACATTGCCAAGACAATTCGAATTCGAAGGCCCTCCAGTTAATCTATTAGATATTCCATGACCATATTCATGGGAAATAATTCCATTATCAAAGTCTCCATCAAGACTATCAGGACCAGCAGTACTATCTATTGGTTTAACAATAGTTATTACAAGCTTTCCAGAATCTACAGCTGACTTTAATTTATCACAAGTAGACTTTGTAATATAATAAGTTGGGATTGTCACCTTTCCACCATCGTTTCCAGCAGCCATTGAAACTCCTTGATCGTCAAAACCACAAATGATTACAGCAACTGCTCCTGCATTTTGTGCATTGAAAGCTTTTGTCCCAAATTCGCAAACTCCTCGTTCTATTAGAACTATATTACCTAATATTTTAGTCGGTTTTTGAGCGTTTATACATCCAAGACGAGCTTCACCTGAACCGTCATCTGACCATACCACTTTAGCAGTAATAGGCGTTGTATCTGGCGCTGGGCCAAATGCGCCTCTAGAGGCTGATATATTACCTACTAAAGTTGGAGGGGCAGTGATATTTACTTCACTCGCTGCTGCAGTCCATAAATACATCTGCATTCTTCCATTTGTTCCATCTGCTGGAGTGGAGAAATTTGCATTATTGACACCAGAACCATCTTGAGCTTCAGCGGCGACATAATCCGCCTTTCCACCTTTACCATAAGTATTGACTTGAAAGTTACCTGCCGCTTCATTGAAGCCGAATCCATAAGTTACATCATGAACTTTGTTACAAACATAAAATAAGTTAGTTAGTGCAGCTTTTCTATAATCTATTGGTTCAGTCTTTTGATCAAAGGGAAAATCAAAAATCATTCCATTTCCACCATCTGCAATTTCAAAATCAGGGCTATTATCAGCATTGGTATCAAGATAAGCAAATACATTATTGCCTCTGGTAGATGAGTACTCAGGAGAACCATCATTTTTAGTGGTATGCCAGCCAAACTTGGAAGCAATGGGATCTGCTGGGTTGCTTACAAAAGTTCTTGATCCATGTAATGGACTTTCTGTTGGGAATGCAATGACATTATATAGAGGTGCTGCAGTAGGTAAATTATTATTTTTGGTTAATTGTTCTGTAACTGGTGTAAAGTGAGTTTTAACAACCCTAGAAACACTTGATTTTTCACAGACTACATTATGAGGATGATTGAAATTACACTTTACCGTTAAATTTAATTCATCTAATATTTGCCCAGTATTGGCATCAACCCGAACACTCCAATAATCATTTCGATCCACAAGATCAAGGCTCAAATCCCAAGCTAATTTAAGTTTATTTTCCTTCGTTAAAAAATAAGTTAAATGGACTGGAATGTCGCTGTGTGTGAAATTGGTTTTTTCAAAAATTTCTTTATTTTCCATGCTTCTGCTTATTTTATTGGGAAGTAAAGCATTTTCTACCTTGTAATATATTAAGGAAGCTTTTAAGGCATCCTTGGCGGATAATCTCGCTTTATTTGAGTTAGCCTTAGCACTTAATTGTGGAATAAATCTCGAAGGAGATTCATAAACATTTCCTTTACCATCAAGATGAACAGAGGTGATGGCATTGTAGATTGGAATACCTTTGTAAGATTGTTGAAAATAAAAATGTTCGATCCCATTATACTCGTCCTTGTATCGATCTGAAACCAATAAATCACTAATGTCAGAAGATTCTAGGTTCCAGTTTTTTTGTTGAGATTCAATGAACCGTAGGGCTCGATCTAATGTGCTTTGTGTCTGAGCATTCACATTAACGTGTAAGATGCTGATTAATAGTAGTAAGTATATATTATTTTTCATAATGTGATGGTTTGAATTGATCAAAGTTACGAGATTTATAAAATTATGACAGAAAAATCAGAATGGATTATCGGTAAGAACGCATTGAAGGA
>JBDSHL010000067.1:0-1658 GCA_039918515.1 Saprospiraceae bacterium
ACTCCTTACTCCTTAACTCCTTTTATTATCTAATTAAAGTAAATATTTTCTTTTCCCTAACTCCTGGTTTTCGGTTATTCTTATATTCGAGCGTATAGACATAGATTCCTGCTTCTAAATCCTTTCCAATACCAAAGGCCTTACCATTCCAACCTATACTAGGATCGTTAGACTCAAATTGCATTCCTCCCCAACGATCATAAACCTTAAAATTGTAAGTTTCAAAGGAATTAAGCTGACCTACAGGAGCAAATGTTTCATTGAAGCCGTCTCCATTAGGTGTAAAAGCGTTGGGCATATAGAGACTGAAATCTCGATAAGTATAGACAAAGGTCTCAAGGGTGTCTGTACATAAAAAGCGATCGTTCACAATCATTCTTACGCTGTGTAATCCTGTATCTTTAAAGGAATAACTGAGTTCTTTGTCATAATAGTAATTTTTGTTGTCAATGATCCATGTTCTTCCGATGGTCTGTAGCGTAGAATCAAAACCCGTCAAAATAGGATCGGTGAGATTAATTAGCAAAGGATTGATAGACCACTGAGCTGTGGGCGGGGGATATACTCTAATGATATTATCAAAATTTCCTTCATTATAACATCCAATTGGAGAAGTAACTTCTAGTTTCAATCCAAACGTACCAATGGCATCAAATACATGATTAACGGATATTCCGCTTGCTTCAGAACTATCAGAAAATTTCCATTTAAATTGGTAGGAAGAATCTGTTGGAAAGGACACGTTTTTGAAATTGACAGTAAGAGGAACACATCCTTCATTAAGACTTGGACGAAATACAATTACATCCGGTGCAGGAAACCATTTTATTTTTTTAAATACAAAATTTTTACAACCAAAATTATCTGAGATATCTAATTTAATCGTGTATTCATCAGGATGAATGTATTGAAGATTGAAATTCTGTCCAAATGATTTAAAACCATCCCCGAGATCCCATTGCCAGTTAAGTAATTTGCTATAGGTGGAACTCGAAAGGTCTTTGAATTCAACAGGACCCGCTTTGCAACTGTCATACTTGAAACTAAAATTAGCATTTAGATCATTGATTGAATTAATTGTAAATGCTACAGTATCACTGCAATTGGTGCCAGGATTAAGTATAAGTCTTCCTGCGTGATATCCTCCTTCAATGAATTTGAATTTTGGATTCCAAAGTGTAGAAGTCTCTGTCTTTCCGCCATTCGCTACTTCCCAATAAATATCTGAAATAAATTGCTGTTGATAGGATCCATTATTCATTTGAATAGAATCAGAATTGCACAGAAGTATCTCATAATTTTGTTTCGTAACTTCTGTTCCATTATTAAGCTTGGCGACAACAGTGCCTTGACAACTCGCAACATTAAATTGAAAATCTCTTCTTAGGGTTGACAATAAGGCTCCAGTTGTTTTGCTATATTCAGAACAACATACCGTTACAACATATTGACCAATATTGTTAGGTTCACCTGTAATTAATCCTGTAAGTGAATTAATGGTAATAGGAGGATTTCCACCCATTGGAAAAATATAAGTGTATTGAGGTGCCCTGAAAATCACTGGGGTAAATGGTGGTGGACAATCAGGGGTAGGAGTTGTAGATGCACATCCTCTGCCTCCAGCTCCTCCACCTCCACCGCTTCCTCCACCTGCGTAT
>JBDSHL010000068.1:0-2605 GCA_039918515.1 Saprospiraceae bacterium
GATGCTAATACAAACACACTTGTTAAGACAACCACCACTGACATTAACGGAAACTATTTATTCGACAAATTATTACCAGGTGATTATTATGCTAGATTTGACTTACCAACAGGATATAATTTTACAACTCCGAATGTAGGTAATAATGATACTAAGGATAGTGATGTGGATAATAGTAATGGACCTAGAACTACAGCAACTACGAATTTAAGTCTTGGTGAAAATGACAGAACTTGGGATGTTGGTCTATACAGATGTTCTATGATCGGAGGAAGAGTATTCTTTGATGATGATAAGGATGGCATATTCGATCCAAATGAAAACGGAATTAACGGATTGAAAGTTTATTTGGTTGATGCCAATACCGGAGTTGTTGTTACTAGCTTGTTTACTGCGGTAAACCCAGCAACACCTTCAGATGATGGTTATTATAAATTTGCCTGTATAAAACCAGGAATGTATTATGTACAATTTGAACGTCCTGGATTTCTTGCAGCGTCTGAACCATTTAAAGGTGGTAATGCAGATAAAGATTCTGATATTGGACATGAGAATGGCGTCAATACTACCAGAAAAATCACTTTATTAAGCGGAGACATGATATTGAATATCGGTGCTGGATTCCAGATCAAAGCTACCATGGGTGATTTTGTTTGGTTGGATGCAAACTTCAATGGAATTCAAGATGGTGGTGAACAACCAGTATCAGGCGTTAAAGTCAATGCTTATAATATGTCTGGTAGTATGGTCAGTGAATCAACTACTGGATATGATGGACATTATATGTTAGACGGCATTGCACAAGGTGACTATTATGTTAAATTTATTCCGCCTGCTAATTTTGACTTTACAGCAGCTCATAAAGGTACAGATCCTGTAGATAATGATGTTGATGGTACAAACGGTTATGGAACAACCAGAGTTTACCGAATTAATGCAGGAGATGCTTTGCCAACCATTGATGCCGGATTGGTTAATTCAGTTTTAGCAATTGAATGGTTGAATTTTACCGGAACATATAATGGTAGCTTTACAGAATTAAACTGGGAGACTGGTGTAGAATTGAACAATGATCATTTCGAAATCGAGAGACGACATGAAAGTGAAAAAGGATTTCAAGTGATTGGGAAGGAAATGGCCAGTGCCAATGGTGCAAACAGTCAACACCTTTATAATCATGATGATTTGGATGTAAACTTAGGTGGAATCTACTATTATAGAATCAAGCAATTAGATAAAGATGGCCAGTATACTTATAGTAAAGTGATTTCAATTAAAGTAAATCGAAAACCAGTATTCAATGTGTCCATTTACCCTAATCCGGTTGATGACTTACTGAAGGTGGAAATCACAGTAGGTGAAGAAACAGAATTGGAAGTGCGCGTTTTTGATAAATCAGGAAAAAATGTACTTACTAATCCATTTGGAGGATTTAAAAAAGTAGGTAAATATAGTGAATTATTGAATACATCGATATTAGCTGCAGGACAATATAACCTTCAGATCGTGACGAATTCTGGAATAGTAAATAAACAGTTTACCGTTCTTAGATAGTGTTCAACACGAATTAAAATAGAAAACCTATCATGTTTATTCAAGATAGGTTTTCTTTTTTATGAATTTAACACAGATATATCCATCATTTCCTGAGAAATATCCAAATGCGTAACAAATCGAATTTATTTTATGGTTATATTTTTATTTAAAGTTATATTTATTAATTTATAAAACATTGATTAACAATTATATATAAATATCATAGCATAAATATTTAATATTTTTATAATATATTAATAAAATTTTTTGAAATACAAAGTCTTAATGACGTCTTCATCCCAGATTCAGGATAATTTATTAAGAAACTTAGATTTAACAATAGGTCAAAATAATCAAGCCCAAGCCAACTTAAATCATAAGCTTTTTAAGTCAAGCAAATAATAAAGATTTAGAAATTGAAACATTAAATGGTATTTAAAGGTTTAATAAGCATAAATTCTTCTCAATCAAAAGAATCCCATATGGGAATATTTAATCATTGTGATTTACCATTTTAGGTTTTTTTATAATGATTAAATAAATTATACCTGATCTAAATTTATTTGCCCATTCTTTTATACAATTCAAAGAGTGTGAATCATTGGTTATGGTTAAAATATTTTTTAGAGAGCTATTGAATTTTTTAGGAATAAATGAAGGCTTTCAAAGTAAACCATTTTAATGAATTCAAATTCATTTACCCTCTAAAATACTACAATTATGAAAAAAATCACAGCAATGAATATTCGTTTAACATTTATGCTCAATCTTACTTTTCTGATGTTTCACAGTTCATTTGGAGCCGTTGAGCCCATACCAAGTGGCAGTTATGTCATTAATATGGGTATACTTCCACAGACAGTTAACAATGGTTTGAGGCCTTACGGAATGGTTTATGATTTAGTAAAAAATTATATGGTTCCTGTCAAGTGGGTTATCAATAGTTCCAAAGTAAAAGACGGTATTGATTTTAGCCATAATGGAATTGATTATAAAGGTGGACCTTTTATTATTCCAGCACCTTATAGAACTGCAGCAGTCAATGCAAGAATTACCTATTGGACTAGCC
>JBDSHL010000069.1:0-2134 GCA_039918515.1 Saprospiraceae bacterium
TTAAATCGTATAGTTAAGGTTGAAAAAGTCTTAGGGCAAGATATACCATCGCCAATGTTGTAATAAAAGTTGTATTGGCCAAAACCGAAATCCTTGCCATTAATTTTGGATGAAATGATTTTACCTGATTGATCTGTAAAAATTCCGCCAGGATCTGCATTGCGTAGTAAATTATATAAATTCACTGAATCAATGCTGCATAAATTTATTAAGGTATCTAGACCAGCACTTAATTGTTTAACAACACTTATTTTAATTTCTGAAGAGTCTGACAGGCATGGAAAAATTGCTGGTACTATATAATATACAATTCTAGATTTGCCATTTAATCCAGTCGTATTGAAAAATTTACCATTTAAATTAGGGCTTGTTATAGCTTCAGAGAAAGTTCCACCTGGATCAGCATTTGTAATTAATTTACTCAAGTCAACAAGGCTTCCATCGCAGACTGATTTTTGCTGATCCACTCCTGCATTAGATGGTTGTTGTATTTTTATATAGAAACTATCTACTGAATTACAACCCATATTGCTACTATACCTATAAAGATAGCCCGTTTTAGTGATAGTGTTTCCTGGAATTCCAGAAGGGAAGGTGTCTTGTTTGTCATACGTATAGAATGTATTTGTACCAAGATTTATGCCTTTGATGGAATCCAATACATATAAAGAACAAGCTGATGTATCGACATGTGGATTAAAAGTTGGTGTTGGCGTCACAATTAAATAGATTTCTACCGGATTCGAAGCACAATCACCTAACTTGCTTAATGCATATAAGGTATCTGTTTTACTGCTGAATATTCCATTAATTTTATTGATTAAATTTATTTCGCTATAAAATTCTACGGTTATACTTGGATCAGAATTGACCAAAAGACTAAGCGAATCTGTATTAATATCATAGTTTTCATCAGGATTTGAACAACGAGTTATGGTGAATGATTTTGCAAATGGTTTAACAACTAATTCTAATTGAATAGAAAAAACATTTGATTTACAAGACCCCTTTTGGAATTGGACAAAAATTTTAGTGGACTGATTAATAACATAGGGACTGCTAATTGAATTTAAAAGATTTGAATCACTATAAAAACTCACCAGAATGGAAATATCTCCACCTTGAATTTTTTTAGCAACTTCGTTTAAATCAAATGAGCCATTTCCATTAAAGTCTTCACATTGTTGCTTTAGGATTTTTTGATTGAATTGAAGTTTACCCACCTTTAGCATCACTTTTGCTACATTTTTGCACTTGCCGTTGCTTACAATTGCAAATAGCGACGATGAATCAGTACGGAAAGGTGAGAATACTGTGTCTTTTAAAGTACTGTCGCTGAAGAAAGTAACAATATTGTTTTTTATACTATCCTTGATTAATGGTTCAAGAATGGTCAGATCAAAACTAGCCTTGCCATCAGGTTCAGGGCATTCTATTTTTTGAATATATTTTGCAATTGGTAGAGGGTTAACAATAAGTTTTATTGGAACCGCAACGGACTCACAATCACCATTACAAGTAGCCGCATATATGATGATGGATCCAGTTCGCAATGGTGGAATGATCGGTGTCGTTTTATTAATGTCTTCATAGAACTTGACATTTACTCCATTGTTTCCATTCCGAATGAAATTCTCTAAATTGATCAATACAAAAGTTGCGAAACCATCTATATCCCCACATCTTTCTTCAGAAGTACTTCGTGCCGCAGTAAAAAGTGTAACACGAAGATCAATTGGAATTAGAGGAGATGCACAATTTCCATCTTTGACTCTTGCGTAAACTACCGTTGTCGAACTAATATATGGCGAAAGAATTCTCATTGTTCCAACAGCATCCCTAAACCATTCAACAATTCCACCAATACTTCCAAGGATTGTAGCTTCTGCATCTTCAAATAAAAATTTTCCTTTACCTGTTCCATCGTCGCATACTTCCAACATGGCTTTATTTGCAATGGGGCATTTAACTGAAACTGTGAATCTCTCTGTGAAAATTTCTTTACAACACATAGGGTCTGGTTTAGGATTGACAATTCCGACAATTTCATAGGTCTTGTCACACCATGTTGTTGGAATTGTAAATGTAAAAGGAGTGATTGTGCTTTTTGCAGGAATGTAATTTCCAGCGCCAG
>JBDSHL010000070.1:0-4790 GCA_039918515.1 Saprospiraceae bacterium
GCCTTTTCTTCGTTCAGTGTTTCTTCTAATAATGAAGCTGCTTCAGTTTCGTCTAAAGTTGTTACTAATATACAAAGTGTCCCATATGTTGCAATTTCATAATGCTTTATTTTTTGCCATGCTGAGATAATTCCGGTATTGCGTACAAAATCTTTATCTGAAGATTCCATTATTTCACATACTTTTTTTAAAAGCCCTACCATTGCTTCGCATTTTTTAGCTTGAGCTATTACTCCTATAGATGTGAAAACTTTTTCCAAGCGTTTAACATGCTTTTTAGTTTCTTTCAAATGCCCAGTAAGTACTTCAGCTAATACGTCAGAAGTTAACTTTTCAATTATCTTAGGAATTGCTTTTACTAATTCCTTTTCTGCCCAGTAGATGTCTTTTAATTCAGCTTCAAATAAGTTACGGAGTCCATGAGCTGCAAAGTATTTTGCTTTATTACCATGTGATGTCATTCCGTTTTTTTGCGTTCCGGTTTGATCGGATTTTATTTCAGCACTTTTCATTTAATAAAATATTTATTTTCAACCGCAGATGTATTACTGTCCATTGGCACGTATACAGAAGTGTTCATTTAATTTTGATTCTAATAATAATTCTTTATTAATTCCTATTTTTCAGTTATGGTAAACTTGTTATGTAGTCAATTCAGACTAACTAGGTTGCAAAATCGCCTAAAATGTAGTAAATCACTTTGACACTATAAGAAGGTTGATAAACCATTTTAGTCTTTGCTTTTACCAATTCTGCTCACGAGAAAAATAATTAGTCCAATAATCAAAACTACAATAAATATTCCAACTCCCATTCCTGCTTTAAAAATACCTTCGACTACTGCACAACTCGAAAATGTTGTGATTATGGTACTGAATATTGCAATTATGAAAATAAGTTTTTTCATAGTCTTAAATCGGATTTGGTTAAAATTTTGTCGTGATGATCAGAGTTTTTGAATTGGTTGTAACCATCTTCAACTTTTGATTTTCCTATATCTACCCAATCATTTACACCATCAGTGACATCCTCAACTTTATCTGTAACAGTTTTAAGGCTGTCAGAAATATTTTTTTGCAATTCATCAACAAAGTCGTCTGCCTTCTCAATAATTTTTTTCCTGGTTACTGAACCTTTATCAGGAGCTAATAAAATTCCCAATGCTGCGCCAGCGGCTGCGCCTGCTAAAACACCTAATAAAATTTTTCCTGTGCTCATTTTTTATTTGTTTTTAATGTTTAAAAATAAATTAATTGATTAAATAATTAATATGATTAAATTTTTCGGCTTCTATCCTCTTAGAATATATAAAGTTGACTCAAAGGTAAGTACTTTCAAAAAGGAAAGCCTTACACAATTATTTATAAAATTTACAGAATTATATCATTTTTATTGTGTAAGATGATTAGAAGGCTTGTGTAACCGAATTTAACTATAGAAATGCGGAAATGTGACATTATCATGTTCCCATCTATGGCATCTTCAATTCCAGAAAAACAAGCAAAAAGCCATTTATACTTCCTTGGCAACTTTCTTAATCTGTCTTTATTGCTATCGGCAATATCGATCTTCTACACACTTGTCTTACCTTCTATGATAACGCTAAATGTTCAGCGACTGTAATTCATAGGAGATTTTTTCGCCGTATTCTTTTTCACGTTCATTAACAACAAATACTTTTTGAAAGTTTTAACGGATTTCACTCGTTGTCTTTCCATATTGAAATATAATTTGAATTAACGATAAGTCTGCATCCATAAAAGTTTACCCTAATCATTAATATCAAATAGGGTTTTTATACTTGGCGATTAAAAACGAACTGGAATTTATTGGTATAAAAAGAATTAGAAAGTCTTAATATTAAGCAAAATAAATTAAGTCGAATTTAAGGAGCACGTTGGATGAAAAATGAAAAATTTAATAAGTCACAATTTTTCAAATATTTTCATTTGATGCTAAATAGAAATAATTGATTTTGAATCCAATAAATTTACACAATCATTTTTAAATCTGTTTAAAGGTAGTTCCAGCTAAAAGGACTAGAAAACCAACCAACAAGAGGGGATAATTGTATTCACTCAAAACTTGAACTTGGTAATAGTGGCCTATAATTCCAAGTATACCGCAGACCATTCCAATGATCCATGTAATTCTAGCAGGAGATGATGGTGCTTGTTCTTTCATAATAAGTTGTTTTGTAAGTTAAATATTTTGTAAATGATGAAATTGTTGTGTAAATGTAATAAGACTAAGTGGATAAATCTTAATTTATTTAATTTTCTTATGATTTGTGTTGAAAAAGATAAAACGAGATCAAAGAATATGATTTGTCCTTTTATTCTATATATTGATCAATGGCAATGCTCCTGACAAGCCAATACAATAGAGTTTACACTCATTAATATGACCCCAGCAGCCGGATTTAACATTATTCCATATTGATTAAGAACTCACCATATATTCCTATTCATTCCAAACTTCTTTATTTCTCTTCAACTAAGCTTTAAGAATTACGATTATTTGCAAAAAGATAATCGTGGCCCTTTATAATGCTATCTAATATGTTCTTTTAATATCAATTAACCCCTAAATCTTTATTTTTTAGCCTTAAAAAGCGTTGTTAATGGATGATGATGACTTAAAAATGCTTTTATCAGCTGATATCACGACAATATGTTCAACCCCATCATCTATAAGTGTTATGATGTTTTCCTCCTTTTCCACTCCATCTATTGATACCTTCATTTTTTCATCCTCAAGCATTTGCATGACTTCAATATGATAGATTGTATTTTTATACCGGTAATGAACCTTAAATGACATCCATTCTTTTGGTATACAGGGAATGATTGTTAATTTATTTGCCTCCATTTGCATTCCCAGTAAAGATTCTATAATTAAACGATACAGCCAACCGGCAGCACCGGTGTACCAGGTCCATCCGCCACGCCCGGCATATGGATTACCAGAATACACGTCAGCAGCCAACACATAAGGTTCAACTTTATAAATGGCCGTTTCTTCGGCGGTTTTACTGTGGTTAATTGGATTAATCATATTTAATAATTCCCATACCCGTTCATTATCCGCCAACTTCGCGAAAGCCATGATCATCCATATAGCACCATGGGTATATTGTCCACCGTTTTCCCTTACACCAGGTACATATCCTTTAATATAGCCGGGATTCAATGTTGACTTGTCGAATGCAGGTTCCAACAATTGAATTATGCGCGACTCTTTTTTTACCAAATTCTTATAAGCCGAGTCCATTGCGGTATGCACCAGACTGTCGCTTCCTCCTCCTGATAAAACAGACCAACTTTGGGCAATAGAATCAATCTTACATTCTTCATCAGATATAGATCCCAATGGTATTCCATCATCAAACCAGGCCCGCGTGTACCATTCACCATCCCAAGCATTTTTATCAATATTTGCTTTTAATTTATCTGCTTCTTTTTTGCAGATATTCGCAAACGTTGTATCGTTATGCAAACTTGCCGTTTCTCCAAATTTATTGAGTATTTCATACAAAAAAAATGCAAGCCATACACTTTCTCCCTTACCTTGATGTCCAACTTTATCAAAGCCATCATTCCAGTCGCCGGTACCAATTAATGGCAATCCATGTACACCAAAATTGAGCCCATGATTTATTGCTCGAATACAATGATCATATAACGGAACAGGCTTTTGAGCCTTGATGGGAAGATCAAAATAAGATTCTTCTTCTGGATTTAACAGACGTCCTTCGAGATAATCAATTGATTCATCTAGTATTGCTATATCCCCAGTATGTTTAATGTAATATGCTGTTACTAATGGCAACCAAAGATAATCGTCTGAAATACGGGTGCGTACACCGCGACCAACTGGCGGATGCCACCAATGTTGAACATCTCCTTCTTTAAATTGCCGAGAAGCACAAAGTAAAATTTGTTCCCTGGCTAGTTCTGGCCTGGAATGAAGCAGCGACATAACATCCTGCAACTGATCCCTGAATCCAAAAGCTCCACCTGACTGGTAAAATCCACTTCTTCCCCAAAGTCTTGAAGAAATAGTTTGATAAGTAAGCCAACCGTTGGTAATGATATTGATTGCAACATCAGGAGTTTCTACCTGCAATGCACCAAGAGTTTCTTCCCAATATTTTATTACTTTTTCCAATGCATCTGTTGCCATTTGCTTTCCCCTGAATTGTTTGGCTATAGTGCTTGCTTCGTTCGAATCTTTACCAGCTCCAAGTCTGAAAATAATTTCTTGTTCTTCCCCTTCTTCTACAAAAAAAGGAATCTGGATTGCTGCACAAGGGTCCAAGGCAAGTCCGACTTTTCCTGAAAGTTTTGAACGGAACATGGCAGCGGGGTTCTGCAAATTGCCATTACGCCCAATGAATTCTGTGCGATCACCGGTAAAAGTTTTTTTCAAATAGTCAACATCAAAAAAAGCAACCCTGTTATTAAACTCGGTGTTGTATTGATTTTTGGCAAACAATGCCCCGCTTTCAGGATCTATTTCTGTATGAATATGCATGGCCGTCTTCATTCTGTTATCGCCCAAGACCCACTCGACATAACCCGTTGCAGATAGGTTTCTTGATCTTCCTGATTGATTTTTTAATTTTAATACGATGAATTTAACTGCAGCAGCTATATCTACATAAACAATCATTTCAGAATGAATGCCATCTTCAATATGTTCAAAAACACTGTAACCAAATCCGTGACGTGTAATATAAGGCGAATTTCCTCCTGTAGGCAGCATTGCAGTTGACCAAAAATGCCCGC
>JBDSHL010000071.1:0-2473 GCA_039918515.1 Saprospiraceae bacterium
GTAAAAATACTAAATTTTGTTTCAAAATTTACTTATTCAAAATCAGGGTAAATCAGATACTTTTTTCTTAGTATTTTGAACTTAATTATATTCGGTTTCCACTCTTTTCTTATTTCCTCTTCTGTCCAGTTAAGTTGAATTTGCTTTCGAAACTCTTTGGTTCCAGCCAACAAGTCAATAAAATTATTTGAAAGAAAAAAATCAGACCTTCCTTTTAAATTTTTGAAGGCTGAAATTAAATAATTTAAATTAATTTTCTTTTGTTTATAGATACTGTCTAAATTTGAATTGGATAAAGAATAACCTTTACATTCAATATTCAAAAAGGGTGGATTTTTCGCTCCAATAATTGACAGTGGAGTGAAAACTGTATCGTACTGCATAAAATCAGGATGTCCATACAATTGAAACGGCGCTTTAGTTCCTCTTCCTAGGCTAACAATTGTCCCTTCAAAAAAGCACATACTGGGGTACAATAATATTGAACGCAAGTTAGGAAGATTGGGAGATGGTTTGATAGGTAATTCATAATGTGAAAGGTGAGAATAATTTTGACATGGAATGACCGTGAGTCTTAATTCATTCGCCATGCTAATCCATTGTTCGCCTTTAATCATCTGAGACATTTCACCAATAGTAAGGCCGTAGACAATTGGAATAGGATGAATTCCAACAAAAGATTTACAATCATCTTCCAAGACTGGACCATCTACATAATATCCATTAGGATTTGGTCTATCCAAGATCAATAGCTCTTTATTGTATTCTGCACAAGATTCCATGACATAATGCAAAGTGGATAAATAAGTATAAAACCTTACCCCTACATCCTGAAGATCAAAGACAATTAAGTCTATATTCTCTAGATCTTCTTTCGAAGGCTTTTTATGTTTCCCGTACAAAGAAATTATTTGGATTCCAGTCTTTTCATCCATTACATTTTCAACAGATACTCCAGCATCATTATTTCCACGAAATCCATGTTCAGGTACAAATATTTTTTGAATATTAATTTTTAAAGATAATAAGGTATCTAACAAATAAGTTTGATCTATAACCGAACAAGGATGAATGACTAATCCGATCTTGCGGTTTTCTAACTTGCTAAAATATTTAGGAAGATTATATGCTCCAGGCAATACTATCTTAGCTTTCATTTCTGGTTTCTGTAGTTGCGGTTTTAATTCTGTAATTTTGTACTGGCAAAAACTGCAGAAATAAAAAGTTAGAAAGAGAAGGAGGTTATTTTTATAAAAATTCATGACAAAATTTGCAATTATAGATATTGAGACCACAGGCGGTACTCATACGTCCTCCAAAATTACGGAGATTGCAATTATTATATATCAAAATGGAAAAATAATTCATGAATTTGAAAGTCTAATAGATCCGGAATGCTCTATACCACCTGAAATAACCAGAATTACAGGAATAACAAATCAAATGGTTAAATCAGCACCTAAATTTTATGAAATAGCAAAACAGATTCTCGACCTTACTCATGACTGCATTTTTGTAGCGCATAATGTGAACTTTGATTACTCATTTGTCAGAGAAGAATATAGATCACTAGGCTACTCCTTTAGTAGGAAAAGGCTATGTACTATTCAATTGAGCCGGCGATACTATCCTGGTCTAAGATCCTATTCTTTGGGAAATCTGATAAAGCATTTTGGAATTGAGGTAAAAGATCGACATAGAGCTATGGAAGATGCCAAAGCTACTTTAAATGTATTTGAGAGAATGTTAATTATTGAGTCCGACCCTACACGAATTCAAAAACTTATTAAAGGAATGCTTCACAGCACAAGACTTCCTACACATCTTCAAATATCTGATATAGATTCTTTGCCAGAAGAATGCGGAGTTTATTATATGTCAGATGAATTAGGCAGATATGTATATATAGGTAAGAGTATCAATATAAAAGAAAGAATATTACAGCATTTCAACGAATATGGTCATAAAAATAGTAAGATGTTGCGTATGGTTCATAGTCTAGCCTATCAACTTACGGGAAGCGAATTAATGGCTTGTCTTTTAGAGTCTTCAGAAATTAAAACTCATTCCCCCGAAATCAATCGCGCACAAAAAAATAAAACCGAAGATTGGGCTATTGTCAAAGAGCAAAATAATCTAGGATTTTACTATTATCAAATAAAGAATCTCAGTGCATTAAAAGGCAATGAAGAGGCTATTCATTTGTTTCGAAATTCAAAGCATGCCAATCAATATCTTGAATATTTAATACAAGAATACAATTTGTGTAATTCTGTAAATCAATCTAAAATTTCTGAAATCAAAACTTGCAATCGATTACAACTGTCTTTCTGTAATGGAGTCTGCAATGGATTAGAATCAAGAGACGATTATAATAAAAGGTTCATGGAAATGCACCAAGTGGTAAACAAGTTTTTTACAAAAGATATGTTTCTTCAAGATCGTGGACGAAATAATTTGGAAAAATCATTAT
>JBDSHL010000072.1:0-4829 GCA_039918515.1 Saprospiraceae bacterium
ATTTGCCAGGTTCTGGACACAGGTCCGAAGCTATTCCCTCAGATCTCATTTTCATCACTAAATTGAAAGCAAAAGCATGACTTTCCTCATTCAACACTAAAAATAAGACCTTTATATAGTTGTCTAAGCCATCAGGAAAAAGGCCTAATTCTTCCATAACATCATATATCCTTTCGGCTCCGAAGGATATTCCAACTCCTGATAGGTCAGGCATTCCAAAAACTCCTGTAAGATTATCATATCTGCCTCCTCCACCTAGGCTGCCCATTTGAATATTGCTCGGAATTACTTCGAAAATCGTTCCGGTATAATAACTTAATCCTCTAGCGAGACTTGGTTCAAAAACTAGTGAAGTGGCATCAAAACCACCTTGTCTAAGATATTCCAAAATAACCAAGATTGATTTGACTCCTTCAGAAGACTTCTCATTAAAGTTATAGGAGGCTAAATCTTTGTTTTGGATTAAATTGAGTAGTTCCTCAACTTTATTGCTTTCAAAGCCTATTTTTATGAGTTCTTTAGCCACTGCTTCCTTGCCAATTTTATCCAATTTATCCAAATTCATAGTCATCTCCATAAAGAGATCTTCCCTTCCAGCATAAATGGCTAATCCATACAAAATTGATCTGTGATTAAAAACTACTTTAACAGGTATTCTTAGCTTTTCAAATACTTTTTGATAAATTAGAATTAATTCTGCTTCATACTGCAAGCTGTTAGAACCAATAACATCAGCATCACATTGATAAAATTCTCTATATCTTCCACGTTGTGGTCTATCAGCTCTCCACACAGGTTGCATCTGATATCTCTTGAATGGAAAGTTGATCAAATGTTTATTCATAACCACAGTTCTTGCTAAAGGAACTGTTAGATCATATCTTAGACCTTTCTCAGAAATATTTGACAAGAGTTTAATGGAATCTTTAGATTTCAAATGTTCTTCTTGAGCGTCTTTGAGATAATCTCCGCTGTTAAGAATTTTAAAAAGCAATTTATCTCCTTCATCTCCATACTTACCTGTGAGAGTGCTAAGATTCTCCATGGCAGGTGTTTCAAGTGCTTGGTATCCAAATGTCTTGAAACAATTTTCAATAATATTAAATATGTATTTTCTTTTTCTTAATTGTTCGGGTAGAAAATCTCTGGTTCCTTTGGCTAATGAAGGTTTTTGGGACATTATTAGGCACTTTTAAATTGACTAAGAAATCGAAGGTCATTGTCAAAATAGTATCTGATATCAGGTATTTTATACAGCAACATCGCCTGTCTTTCTATACCCATCCCAAAAGCAAATCCGCTATATATTGTTGGATCAATTCCACAATTGATGAGTACGGCAGGATCAACCATTCCACATCCAAGTATTTCCAACCAACCAGTTCCTTTTGTTATTCTATGATCGGTTTCATCTTTAAGCCCCCAATAAATATCCATTTCTGCTGATGGTTCAGTAAATGGAAAATAAGAAGGCCTAAGTCTGATTTTTACATCCTTCCCAAACATCTCTTTAGCAAAAAACAATAATGTTTGTTTTAAATCTGCCATGGATACTCCTTTGTCAACATACAATCCTTCAACTTGATGAAATTGGCAATGCGAGCGAGAAGAAATGGTTTCATTTCTAAAGACTCTGCCAGGGGAAAGTATGCGGATTGGTGGCTTATTCGTAGTCATGAATCTTGCCTGTACAGAAGATGTATGTGTTCTAAGAACTCGATCGGTCCTATTTCTTAAATAAAAAGTATCTTGCATATCTCTGGCAGGATGATCATCCGGAGTATTCAAAGCAGTAAAATTATGCCAGTCATCTTCAATTTCCCGATCCTCAGCAATTTCAAATCCTATCTTGGCAAATATGTTGATTATCTTATCCATTACCAAAGTGATCGGGTGACGACTTCCAATATTATTGCTTGAGGCCGGCAAACTAAGATCTGGAACTTCAGTTCCAAAAGTTGTTGAGGTGGATATATTGTTGGACTCAAACTTTGACTCAGCAAGTAATTTGACCTGATTTATTAATTGTCCAAACTCCTTTTTAAATTCATTAGGAACTTTGGATATTTCTGAGAATAATGGTTTAAGAACGTTCTTAGTACCAAGAAATTTAAGTCTAAATTCTTCGAGGGACTTAGCATCTGAGATGTCAAATGCTTCAATTTCCTTTTGTACTTGTTCAATGGGATTCTTCCACTCCATGCTTTCTAATTTGAAAAACACTAATTTAGCGCAAAATTAGTGATTATAATGGCTAAACAAAGGATTATTCGTTGAAGTCTCCAACCATTGGCCAATATTAAAAGTCGAATAAAATCGTTAAATCCTGATTCACAATGAAGCAATTGATCCATAAAATCTCTATCCTCGATATATTTTGTTTCTTCCTTTGTGCTTATTGTTTTGCTTTATGTTTTTCTACCTATGTATTAAGTGTCAGTATGTTTGGAATGAGTGCTTGTATCTTTTTTAAAGATTCTGAAAAAGGCATAGTTATCAACCAGCAGTTGCTTACACAATTTAGAAAAATAAATGAAATTTCAAGTAGAACCTGGTGTATTGTTTTTTTCATTAGTGTAATGATTTCAGGGCTTTGGTCAAGTCAATATGGTAATTGGTTTCATCATTTTAGGTTATTAGCTCCCTTTGTTGTAATACCTGTTGTTTTTAGTTTTAATTACAAATGGAAGTATTCACATATTCACCTTGTTTTACTAGTTGGGATTGTATCAATGATATTTCAACTGAGTGATGTTTTACTTCATTATTTTCAAAACTATGAAGAAATCAATCTTTCAATTTTAAAAGGCAAAGCTATACCAACCCCTATATCACATATACGGTTTAGTTTAATTATTGCCTGTAATATTTTAATATTGGCTTATTTCTTATTGGAAAAAAAAGTTTATAAATTTTCATGGGAAAAATGGGTTTACTTATTTCTATGCGCTTATTTCTTTATAGGAATTCATATTTTAGCAGTGAAATCAGGAATCCTTGGGATGTACTTAGGACTATTCATTATGATTTCGCTTTATTTTTTCAAAAATAAAAAAATGAGTTATTTTCTTTGGTTTCTGCCTTTAATTATGGGCATGTTGCCACTGATGATTTATTTAGTTCCTAGCCTTCAATTGAAATATTATCATTTATTATGGCAAATAGGCGAATGGTCTAGGGGTAAATTTCGTTGGTATTCTGACATTGAAAGATGGCAATCTATTCAGTTTGGATGGGAATTGATTAAAGAGAATCCTCTATTTGGAACAGGAATAGGAGACATCCAAGATTCCATGAGCAAAATTTATTTAAGTCAACTAAATTCCACCGATGTCAAATTGCCACACAATCAATTTATTTTTAGCTGGGCATCAAGTGGAATAATAAGCTTGCTTATATTGTTAAAGTTACTGTATCAAAGTTTAATAAAAGGTTTCTTTATCAATAATATCTTAGGGACTTCACTTATGGTTATAACTTGGTCAAGCATGTTGGTTGAAAATGGACTTGAAACAGAAATGGGAATAGGACTATTTTTTTGGGTATTCATTATTTCTTGGTTACTAAATTCAAGAAATCTGGATCAGGATTAAGAAGGAACTAAACTGCTTTCGAATCAGAATTTTGAAATTAAAATTAAAGGCATTTGGTAAACGTCCCTATCTTCACCTTCAATAAAAACGAAGAAAATCATGGAAGTAACAATGAATATATTAAGAGGAATTCTGGGTTTAATTTTCCTCGTTGGTATATGTTATTTATTGTGTATCAAGAAGCGATTTATAAATTGGCGTTTGGTCTTTACTGGAATAGGATTACAAATGGTTTTTGCAATTTTAGTCCTTAAAGTAGGGTTTGTTAAGTCCATATTTGAAACCATTGCATCAGGGTTTGTGATATTTCTTGATTTCACTAAGGAAGGATCCAAATTTTTATTTGGCAAAGAGTTGATAGAAAATATACCGGTTCATGGATTTATTTTTGCCATACAAGTTTTGCCCACGGTAATTTTTTTCTCAGCATTTACCTCTTTGCTATATTATCT
Organism: Saprospiraceae bacterium; assembly: GCA_039918515.1. GTDB lineage: Bacteria > Bacteroidota > Bacteroidia > Chitinophagales > Saprospiraceae > Vicinibacter. The sequence goes on from JBDSHL010000072.1 coordinate 4,046, forward strand.
AGGAATCCTTCAAAAAATAGTTTTTGGTATTGCTTGGGTAATGAATCGAACAATGAAATTATCTGGAGCAGAAAGTCTATCCTCAGCTGCGAATATTTTTATTGGTCAAACGGAGGCTCCTCTTCTAATCAAGCCCTATTTAGACTCGATGTCAAGGTCTGAGATACTTTGTGTTATGGTTGGAGGAATGGCTACTATTGCAGGAGGGGTTCTAGCTGCTTATGTAGGATTTTTAGGTGGAACTGATCCAGTACAACAGCAATTGTATGCCACTCACTTATTATCTGCATCTGTAATGTCTGCACCTGCAGCTATTGTGGCTTCTAAATTATTATTGCCAGAAGAGGATATCAATAATATCAATCGGGATCTTAGTGTTTCTAAAGAAAAAATAGGATCAAATCTTTTAGACGCAATTGCGAATGGCACCACTGATGGCTTGAAGTTAGCAGTAAATGTAGCAGGAATGTTATTGGTATTTACTGCTTTGATATATATGTTAAATTATACCATTACAAACACTATCGGTTCTTGGTTTCACTTAAATGAATGGGTACGAACAAATACTGCAGGTAAATACGAAAATTTCACTCTGCAATATATATTAGGAATGATTGGAGCCCCAGTAGCGTGGCTTATGGGAATTTCATCAACTGATATGGTTAGCGCTGGTCAATTACTTGGGGAAAAAACTATTCTAAACGAATTCTACGCTTATACTACTTTAGGCAAATTCAAAGCTGATGGAATCATGTCTGATCGATCCTTAATCATTAGTACCTAT